>DATHIG010000489.1:0-4248 GCA_035490035.1 Actinomycetes bacterium | reverse complement strand
TCATTGCCACACCACCAGCCCTTCAAAGCACCGCCGCGGCGTCAGCTTGGTCCAGGCCCTAGCTACTTCCCCCGGAAATAGTGGCCGTTGCTCGTCTGCTGGATCCCTGGTCAGAGGGATAATCCGGCCGTCGGGTCGGATGGCGGGAGGGTGGATGCTGCGGTTGGCGGGTGGGCAGGCCGAGTCGTTGTTCGACCAGTTGCTGCCGGTGGAGGTCCGGGAGCTGCCGCAGGACCTTGCGGTGCTGGACCGTCTGCTGGCAGATCCTGGGCTGCTGGCGCCGATCGGGCGGGCGTGGGAGCAGACCGCCCGCGATCATGGCCGCCCAACGATCCCGATGGCCAGCTTCGTGCGGCTGATGGTCGTCAAGCAGCGCACCGGCTGGGGGTACGAGACCCTGGTCCGGGAGGTGTCGGACTCGCTGCACCTGCGCCGGTTCTGCCTGCTGGCGTTGACCGAGCGGGTGCCGGAGGAGTCGACGGTGCGCAAGCTGGTCCGTCGGCTCGGACCCGAGGTGGTCGCCGAGCTGACCCGGGTGGTGATCGGCAAGGCCCGCCGCGAGACCCGGTTCGCCGTCCGGGCGGTGCGGATCGACTCCACCGTGGTCGAGGCCGACATCCGCTATCCGACCGATGCGGTGCTGGCCTGGCAGGGTGCGCGGGCGTTGGCCCGCGAGGGCCGCAAGCTGGCTGGTCGGCGCCGCGGGCAGGCGGTGCGGGTGGTGGATCGTTCCCGCCAGATCGGCAAGACGGCGCGGGCGATCTCCAGGACCCTTGGCCGGCGCTCCGGGCGGCGCGTCGAGGAGGTGTTGGCGCTCAATGCCAAGGCTGGCCGGGCGATGGCCCGCTCGGTCCGTGAGGCGCGAGCGCTGGCCGCCCAGGCACGGGCCGCGGCGCGTGGCCGGGGCGCCAAGGCCAAGCTCCGCGCCGCCCAGCGGCTGGAGGAGCTGGCCGGCCGCTGCCAGCGGGTCGCGACCCAGATCCAGCAGCGGCTGCGGGGCGAGAAGATTACCGACCGGCTGGTGTCGCTGAGCGACCCGGACGCCCGCCCGATCCGCAAGGGCAAGCTCGGCAAGCCCAACGAGTTCGGCTACGTCGCCCAGATCGCCGAGGTCACCGCCAACACCCGCCGCGGCGCCCGCGGCTATGTCCTGCCGGCAGCCACCGCACCCGGCAACCCGGGCGAGAACCGGCTGCTCGACCAGACCACCGCTGAGCTGGACCGGCTCGGCCTTCGACCGCGTGAGGTCGCGCTGGACGGCGGCTTTGTTCCCGGCCCGACCGAACAGACCCTGGCTGCGCTCGCACCCGCCAGGACGTTCATCTCGGGGCGGGCCGAGCCGGGCTCCCGACGCACCCGCAAGCGGCTGGCCCGCTACCGCACCGGCTGCGAGGGCCGCATCAGCCACCTCAAGCGCGGCTACGGGCTGCGGCGCAGCCGCCTCAAGGGCGACCAAGGCCAGCGGATCTGGACCGGCTGGGCGATCCTGGCCTACAACCTGGACACCCTCGCCATCCACAGCACCTGACCGGCCTCCCACAAGATGCGAACACCCGACCCCGCGGCGGCCGCGCCACCAGCCCGGTGGCCGACTCACATCCCCCCGTTTATCCGGGGGAAGTAATTAGCTGGCAGGTTGCGCCGGCTGGCGCGATGGCCGAGTCATTACAGAACGTTCGTATTCCGGTTCGTACGGGTCGAGCCTCACGCCTGATCGGCAGCCAATGAGTGACTAACGCACGACGCGTTTGAACGCCTTGGGCGATTGTCACCTACGACACTGCGTCGTAATCTGCCTGCTATGGAGAGGCCAACCGCTCCTGGATGGCGCTGGCCGAGGGCGGCCCTGCGGCTGACGGCATGACGAAGCTGCTCATCGGCTTTGTCCTCTTCATTACGTTCCTGATCGGCCTCGTCATGGCGGTCTCGATCGGCATCCTCGGTGGCGGCACCGCCAGCCCCACCGCCCAGCAGGACATCCCTCCCCCGTTCCTGGCGCTGTACCGGTCGGCGGCCGACTCCTGCCCCGGCCTGCCCTGGTCGGTGCTGGCCGCGATCGGCAAGGTCGAGACCAACCATGGACGGCTCCAGGCGCCCGGGGTGACCTCGGGCGCCAACTTCGCCGGCGCGGCCGGGCCCATGCAGATCGGCGTCGGCGGCAAGGCGGGCAACACCTTCGCCGGCTACGCGGTGGACGCCGACGGCGGCGGGGCCGACGTCTACAACCCGGCCGACGCCATCTTCACCGCCGCCAACTACCTCTGCCGAAACTGCGGCGGGAAGGGCGGTGACCTGTCGCGCGCGGTGTTCGCCTACAACCACGCTGACTGGTATGTGACCAAGGTCCTGGCGATCGCGTCGACCTACGAGGCCGCCGCACCCGGCCGTTGGAGTGGCCCGGCACCGCCGCCGGCCCAGGAGGCAGCGGCGACCGCGATCCAGTTCGCCTACAGCCAGCTTGGCAAACCCTACGTCTGGGGTGCCGAGGGTGACGACTTCTACGACTGCTCCGGACTGATGCAACGCGCCTACAAGGAGGCCGGGGTCCAGCTGCCCCGAACCTCCCGTGAGCAGTGGTATGCCGGCGCCCGGGTCTGGGACCCAGGCGACCTGCAAGCAGGCGACCTGGTCTTCGGAGCGAAGAATCTGTCGGACCCGGGCACGATCTACCACGTCGGCATGTACATCGGCGCCGGCAACATGATCGTGGCTCCCTACACCGGCGCCCTGGTCCGGATCCAGCCGATGATCCGCAACGACTACATCGGCGCCGTCCGGCCGACCGCCTGACCCCCCGACCTCGCCAACCAAGCCTGCATCGCCGCGCATGTCTGGCTGCGCCGCACCCCCGAGATCCACCACCCGGACCAGTGGGCTTGGATCTTGACCCGACCGCAGCCAGGGTGCGTCCGATCGGCTCGTCGAGTCTGGTGCTCAGGGCGCACGTCGCACCCCGCTGGGGCTGGGACGCCCGGCTGGCGCGACGACACCCTCACGGTGGGTTGTTCAGGGGCCGTGGCCTGGCAACGGCCTCATGGGAGCAACATGGGTGTTGCCGGGGAGCCGACCGACGGCGGTCACGACCCGGCGCGGCCGAAGCGGCGCAGGCGCAGCGAGTTGGCGACCACGCTGAGGCTGGACAACGCCATCGCGGCCCCGGCCACAATCGGGCTCAGCAGCCCCAGGGCGGCCAGCGGGATCGCGGCCACGTTGTAGCCGAACGCCCAGCCCAGGTTCTGGACGATGGTGCGGTAGGTGCGCCGCGACAGCTGGATCGCGGTGGCCACGCCGGCCAGATCGCCGCGGAGCAGGGTGAGGTCGCTTGCCTCGATCGCCACGTCGGTGCCGGTGCCGATGGCGATGCCGAGGTCGGCCTGGACCAGCGCGGGGGCGTCGTTGACACCGTCGCCGACCATGGCGACCACCCGCCCCTGGTGCTGCAGCCGCGCCACCTCACCCACCTTGTCGTCGGGCAGCACCTCGGCCAGGACCCGGTCGATCCCCACCCGCTGGGCGATGGCCTGGGCGGTACGGGCGTTGTCGCCGGTCAGCATGGCGCCCTCCAGGCCCATGGCGTGCAGGCGGGCGATCAGCTCGGCCGCGCCGTCCTTGAGGGTGTCGGCCACCGCGAGCACGCCGCGGACCTGGCCACCCCAGCCGACCAAGACCGCGGTCTTGCCGTCGTCCTCCAGCCGCTGGATGGCGTCGGTCATCGCCGCCGGCAGCAGCAGGCCGGCGTCGGCCATGAGCTTGTCCCGACCGACCCACACGGTGCCGCCGTCCACGTCGGCGCGGGCGCCGCGGCCGGCCAGCCCCTGGAAACCGGAGACCGCCGGCAAGGCACCGGCCCGCTGGCGGGCCGCGGCGGCGATGGCCCGGCCGATCGGGTGCTCGCTGTCGGCCTCGACCGCGCCGGCGCGGCGCAGCAGCTCGGCCGCATCCAGCCCGGCGGCGGGCACGGCATCGGTGAGGGCCATCTCCCCACGGGTCAGGGTGCCGGTCTTGTCGAACACCACGGTGGTGATCCAGCGGGTCTGCTCCAGCACCTGGACGCTCTTGATGAGCACGCCCAGCTCGGCCCCTCGCCCGGTCCCGACCATGATGGCGGTCGGGGTGGCCAGGCCCAGCGCGCACGGGCAGGCGATGATCAGCACGGCCACGGCCGCGACCAGGCCGGCCTGAGGGTCTTGGGCGACCAGCGCCCAACCGGCGAAGGTGGCCAAGGCGATGGCGATCACGACCGGGACG
>DATHIG010000488.1:0-11564 GCA_035490035.1 Actinomycetes bacterium | reverse complement strand
GGTCAGCCGCTCCTGGACCTGCGGCCGCCTGGCCAGCCCGTCCACCAGCCGGGCCAGCTTCGACAGCCCGGTGATCCGCCCCTCCTTGTGGGGGATGTAGGCGACATGCGCCTTGCCGATGAACGGGAGCAGGTGGTGCTCGCAGACCGATGCCATGGGAATGTCGCGGACCATGACGAGCTCGTCGTGGCCCTCCTCGAACACGGCCCGGAGGGCGCCGGTCGGGTCGGTCCGCAGGCCGGTGGTGATCTCCTCGTACATGCGGGCCACCCGGCCGGGAGTGTCGCGCAGGCCGTCCCGGTCGAGGTCCTCGCCGATCCCCTCCAGGATCAGGCGAACGCCGCGCTCGACCTTGTCCTGGTCGAAGCCGCCGCCTGGCAGGGCGCTCAGTCGGACGGTGCGCCGTCCTGTGCGCGGGCGATGGGGGCCTCGTCGCGGGAGCGGCCGCCGTTGGAGCGGACGTGGCCCGGCGGAGGGGCCATGATGCCGCGGGCCGGGCGCTTGACCACCGGGGCGAGGATCTGGGCCAGCTCCTCCTTGCCGATGGTCTCCCGCTCCATCAGCGCCTCGACCATGGCGTCGGCGACGTCGCGGTAGGTGGTCAGGATCTGCTCGGCCTCGACGTGGGCCTCGTCGATCAGCCGGCGCATCTCCTTGTCGATCTCGAACGCCACCTGCTCGGAGTAGTCCTGCTGGTGGCCGAAGTCGCGGCCGAGGAAGACGTTCTCCTGCTTGGTGCCGAGCACCAGCGAGCCCAGCCGGTCGCTCATGCCGTACTCGCAGACCATCTTGCGGGCGACCTGGGTGGCCTTCTCGATGTCGTTGGAGGCACCGGTGGTCGGGTCGAGGAACCACAGCTCCTCGGCGACCCGGCCGCCGAGCAGCATGGCCAGCTCGTCGATCATCTCGCTCCTGGTGACCAGGAACTTGTCCTCGACGGGCAGGCTCAGCGTCCAGCCGAGGGCGCGGCCGCGGGAGATCACCGACACCTTGTGGATCGGGTCGGCGTTGGGCAGGGCGTGCCCGACGATCGCGTGGCCCGACTCGTGGTAGGCGATCATGCGCTTCTCCTTGTCGGAGATCACGCGGGTCTTGCGCTCCGGGCCGGCGATGACCCGGTCGATCGCTTCCTCGAGCTCGTCGTCGGCGATCTCCTTGCGCCCGTGGCGGGCCGAGAGCAGGGCGGCCTCGTTGACCACGTTGGCCAGGTCGGCCCCGGTGAACCCTGGGGTGCGCCTGGCCAGGACCTCCAGGTCGATGCCGGGGGCCAGCGGCTTACCGCGGGCGTGCACCTTGAGGATGTCCAGGCGGCCCCTGAGGTCGGGGCGGTCGACGGTGATCTGGCGGTCGAAGCGGCCGGGCCGCAGCAGCGCCGGGTCGAGGATGTCGGGCCGGTTGGTGGCCGCGATCAGGATCACGCCCGACTTCACGTCGAAGCCGTCCATCTCGACCAGGAGCTGGTTCAGGGTCTGCTCGCGCTCGTCGTGGCCGCCGCCCAGGCCGGCGCCGCGCTGGCGGCCGACGGCGTCGATCTCGTCCACGAACACGATCGCGGGGGCGTTGGCCTTGGCCTGCTCGAACAGGTCGCGGACGCGGCTGGCGCCGACGCCGACGAACATCTCGACGAAGTCGGAGCCCGAGATGGAGAAGAACGGCACCCCGGCCTCGCCGGCGACGGCCCTGGCCAGCAGGGTCTTGCCGGTTCCGGGGGGACCGAACAGCAGCACGCCCTTGGGGATCTTGGCCCCCATGGCCTGGAACTTGGCCGGGTTCTCGAGGAACTCCTTGATCTCCTGGAGCTCCTCGACCGCCTCGTCGACCCCGGCGACGTCCTGGAAGGTGATCTTCGGCTGGTCCTTGGTGACCAGGCGGGCCTTTGACTTGCCGAAGCTCATCACCCGGTTGCCGCCGCCCTGCATCTGCTGCATCAGGAAGAAGAACAGCAGCAGGAGCACGGCGAAGGGGAGCAGCTGGATGAGGATCTGGACCAGGACCGACTGCCCCCGCGGGTCGACCCGGGCCGGGATCCGATTCTCCTGGAGCAGGTTGAACAGGTCCTTGCCCTGCTGCTCGGCGTAGGCGGCCTCGAACTTGCGCCCGTCGGTGTAGGTGCCCGTGATCTTCTGGTCCTGGTCCTTGAGGACCGCGTCCTTGACCCTGCCGTCGTCGATGCTCTTGACCACGTCGGACAGACGGGCCTGCTCGACCTGGGGGCTGGCGGCGAAGAACCGGAAGAACAGGAAGACCAGCACGAGGATCAACAGCAGATACGCCATCGGTCCACGGAACAGTCGGTTCAGGTTGGGCATCGTGTCACGCGGGGTGCAGAACGCTCAGCGGCCGTCGTCCCTCGCCCCTGCCTCCCTTCCAAGCCTCATCGAGGAGCGGCTGCATCTGTCGCTCCTCCCCAAGCCATAGTGGCACGACGTTGCCGTTTGTGATGCCGGTGGGATCGGGCCACGCCCGGGTCGGAGGGGCGGTGATGGGTGGTTTAAGAGCGCCATCGTAGCATCGGCCTCTAGCGCGGACAACGCGGAGTTCAGCGTGTTTGCGCTGGTCACGCTCATGTGGGGTGGCCGAGGGTGCCCTCACCGGCCGCGGTACACCTCGGGCTTCAGCGTGCCAACGAACGGCAGGTTGCGGTAGCGCTCGGCGTAGTCCAGCCCATACCCGACCACGAAGACGCTGGGGATGTCGAAGCCGGCGTACTTCACCTCGATGTCGGCCTTGAACTGCTCCGGCTTGTAGAGCAGCGCGCACACCTCCAGGGTGGCCGGGCGCCGGCTGCGCAGGTTTTTGAGCAGGTAGTTCAGGGTCAGCCCGGAGTCGATGATGTCCTCGACGATCAGCACGTCGCGGCCCTGGATCTCGCGGTCCAGGTCCTTGAGGATGCGGACGACGCCCGAGGTCTGGGTGGCCGAGCCGTAGGACGACACCGCCATGAAGTCGAACTCGTGGGGCACCGTCAGGTGCCTGGCCAGGTCGGCCATGAGGATGAACGCGCCCTTGAGCACGCCGACCAGCAGCACGTCACGCCCCGCGTAGTCCTTTGATACCTGTGCCGCCAGGTCGCGGACCTTGCCCTGGACCTGTTCCTCGGTGAGCAGCACCGACTCGATGTCGTCCTCGTACACGAACACCTGGCTCCTGTGGGGATCCGCTCGGGAGCGGTAAGCCTAACGGTTCCGTCAATCCGGAGGGGGCGCCAGCAGCACGGCCGGCCCGGCGCGGCGGGCCGACCCGCCCGGCCAGCCGGTCCCGGCGCCGTCACGGCCGGTGGCGAGGTCCAGGACCCGGCCGGTGGCGGCGGCGTCGGGAACGCTCGCGCCAGCCTGCCGGGCGGCCGCCCTGATCACCCGCCGGGCCAGGGCGGCCGGGAGCGCGGCCAGGGCGGCGGCGACCAGCGCCACCTCACCGGCACCGGGGGCAGTGGGCCCGACCCCACCGGCACCCGGGGCGGCAGGCCCGATCCCACCGGCACCCGGGGAAGCAGGCCCGACCCCATTTGCACCCGCCCTGGGAGCAGCCGCCGAGGCCGGGCCGCTGGCCGTGGCGGCCAGGGCGGCGGCGACCAGCGGGGCGAGCCAGTCGCGCTCGTCGGCGGCCAGCCCGGCGGTGCGGGCCAGCGCCTGGGCGGCACCTGGGCGCAGCTCCTCCAGCAGGGGCAGCAGCCGCTGGCGGACCTGGTTGCGTAGCGGCACCTCGGCGGCGTTGGTCGGGTCCTCGCGCCATTCCAGCCCGACGGCGGTGCAGCAGGCCCTGGTCTCGGCCCGCCTGACCGTCAGGAGCGGCCGCAGCAGGCGGCCGGCGCGCACCGCCATGCCGGCCAGCCCCTCCGGCCCCGCGCCCCGGAGCAGCTGCAGCAGCACCGTCTCGGCCTGGTCGTCCAGGGTGTGCCCGGTGGCCAGCCAGGCGCAGCCGAGCTCGTCGGTCGCCGGCCACAGCGCCCCGTACCTGGCCGCCCTTGCCGCTCCCTCGGGGCCGTCGCCGCGGTGCGGTTCCAGGTCGGCGGGGGTGAGGGTGAGCAGCCGGGCGGGGAGGCCGAGGGCCTTGGCGTGGTCGACGACGAAGGCGGCGTCGGCGGCCGAGCCGGGCCGCAGGCCGTGGTCGACGGTGAGCACGGCCAGCCGCCAGCCGCGCGGGACGGCCAGGGCCCGCATGGTGTGGAGCAGGGCCAGCGAGTCGGCGCCGCCGGAGACGGCGAGGGCGAGTCCGTCACCGTCCGCCGGGGCACCGGCCGTGGCCAGTGCTCTGGCCGCCCGGTCGGCGACCAGGCGGAGCTCGGCCGGCGCCCTGGCCATGGCGGAGCCGCTCAGCCGGCTCTGGCGAGGTAGCGGTCGGGGTCGCGGACCTCGGCCATGGTCGGCAGCGCCGCCGGCTCGGCGAACACCTGGTTGACCGCGGCCATGCCGCCCCGGTCGAACAGCCGGCGCACGAACCGCTCCCCCATCGCGTACTGGTCGAGCTTCTGCCGGAAGCCGAGGAGCTGCTGGAGCAGGCGCTCGGCCGCCCCTGGGGCATTGCGCCGGGCCCGCAGGGTGTCGTGCATGTGCTGGTGGTCAGGGACGAGCCGGGCCCCGAGCTGGTCCATGACGAACTCGCCGTGGCCTTCGAGCACCGTCATGGTCGACTGCACCCGGTCGACGATGGTCCGCTGCTCGGGGGTGACCAGGAAGTCGAGCAGCTCGATCTTCTCTCCGGCGATCAACCGCCTGGCCAGACCCTGCATCCGCTGGGTCAGGCGCTTGAGGGCCTCGTCGTCGACCTCCACCGAGCCGAGGTAGGCGTCGAGCAGGCCCTGGATATGGCCGGGGAGCCAGGAGACGCCGCGGAACTGGCGGCGGTGGGCCGTCTCGTGCAGCGCGATCCACAGGCGGAAGTCGGCCGGGCGGAACCCGTGCCGCCGCTCGATGGCGACGATGTTGGGCACCACGTACCAGACGGTCCCCTCGCCGTGGGTGCCAGCCGGCGCGGCCTGGCCGTTGCCGGCAGCGGCCTGGTCGGGCCCGGGCATGGGCAGGTCGTACTGGCCGAGCACGCGCTGGCCGACGTAGCCGAGCAGCGTGCCGGCCTGCGCCCCGGCGATCGCCCTGGTGCTGGTGCGCATGGCCGTCGGCACCGGGCCGCTGGCCTTCCAGGCCTTCCGCTCGGCCACCTTCTCGGCCAGGGGCCGCAGGATGCGGCGGAGGGTGGCCAGGTTGGCCTCGACCCATTCGCCACGGTCGAGCGGCTCGGCCACCGGTGGCGGCAGCTCCCCGCCGAGGCCGGTGAACTCCGCGACGGCCCGGTCGGCGGTGGTCGACAGCTCGGTGAACCGGCGCGACCAGGCTGGGCGGGCCGGCAGCTCCGACCCGCCGGCCACGCGCCGGCCGACCCGGGCGGCAAGCTGCCAGTCGACGAGCTCGGGAAGGTCAGTGGGAAGGGCGGTCGAGACCACGGCTGCTCCAGGGGCGAGGCGACGTGCGATCCCAGGCTACGCCAGGCCGACCGGTTCGGCTCCAGCGCGCCGGTCGGGCATGCCGGGCGCACATGCGTCTGACCTGCGACGCCTCAGCGTAGGGACGCCGACACCCGGCCGGCGCGCGCTACCGCTTCTGGCGGTTGAAGCCGGGGGCGAAGCGCACGTAGAGCGCGATCAGGGCCAGGGCGAGCAGGGCACCGAGGGCGAACAACGCCCAGCCGGCCCAGTAGATGGCCGGACGGCCCGACGAGGGCGGCGCGGCCGCGCTCGGCGGCTCGACTACCGACCCGCCGGCGTCGCCGCCCGCGGCGGTGGTGGTGGTCGCGCCCCCGCCGGCACCGACCTGGATGACGCCCTTCATGCCCTGCTGGACATGCACCTGGCAGAAGTAGGGGTAGGACCCGGCCTTGGGGAACTTGACCTGGCACGAGTCCCCGACCTTGCTCATCTGCTCCAGGCCGCACCCCGAGGCGTCGAAGCGGTCGTCGCCCTCCAGGTTGGACCCGTCACCGGACAGCACCGGGTGGGTCAGCCCGCCGGTGATCCTGAACGTCACCGTCCCACACGGCCGCACGGTGGCGTTGGCCGGTTCCCACTTGTTGGCGGCGGTCCCCTCGATCGTGACCCGGTCCTGGGCGGCCTGGGCGGCGGCCGGTTCCCCGGCGGTGAGCACCAGCCCGGCCCCGAGCAGGGCGACGGCGACGGCCAGCGGGAGCAGGCGGGACAGGCTGCGGGCGACGGCGAGGGGCATGGGCTGCTTGGCGCTCCTGTTCGTTCGGCTGGGCGGCGGGATTGTAGCAAGCGCCATCCGCCTCAGGCGGCGGTAAAGCGAAAGGGCTGCGGCGCCGATGTAGATGAGGACCATCAGCGCTCCCGACTAGCCCACCCCGCATCAACACGGTCGGCTGACCGAGAAAGCTGGGCTCGGTAGTGTCTCCTCACGTGCAGCCCGTCCGGGTGCGCACGGCCGGCAAACGCCGGCCTGCCCTGGCGACGGGTTGCTTTCTGCTGCTCGCGTCGCTTGCGCTGCCCGTCCCGCCGCCGCCCGGCCCGCCCGACGCCCCATCCATCTCTTCCCGTTCGATCATCGACGTCGTGGTCCAGGGACGCGGCGTGGCCGCCGCCGTGGCCGCCGCCGGGGGCCGGCCGCTGGCCAGCCTGCCGATCGTCGACGGCCTGCTGGCGCGGGTCCCGGCGGCGGGAGCCGCCCGCCTCGCCCACTGGCCCGGCGTGCGGGCCGTGACCGACGCCGACCGCCCGCTCCAGATCAGGGCCGCCGAGCTGGTCCCGGGACCGGAGTCGGAGTCCACCGAACCCGGACCTGTCCCAGGACCCGAGTCAGGGTCCACCGCGCCCGGACCTGTCCCAGGACCCGAGTCAGGGTCGGCCGCGCCTGGACCTGCTGCGGTCCCTGGTTCCTTCGGGGGGGAGGCCTCCCCCCCGACCCCCGCCAACAGCGCGGGGCGGGGGATCGGGGTCGCCGTGCTCGACACCGGCATCGCGGCCGGCGGCGACCTGGCCGGCCGGGTGGTGGCCAGCGCCGATCTGTCCGGCGAGTGGAGCTTCTCCGACTCCTACGGCCACGGCACCTTCATGGCCGGGCTGATCGCCGGGAGCGGCCAGGGCGGCGGGCCGTCCGGGGTCGCACCAGGCGTCGACCTGGTCGACCTCAAGGTCGCCGGCGCCGACGGGTCGACGACCCTCGGCCAGGTCCTGCTGGCCATGCAGCTCGCCGACGCCAGCAGGGAGCGCTTCGGTCTGCGCGTCCTCAACATCGCTCTGGGCGCCCCCGCCGACGACCCGGCCACCGCGCCGCTCACCGAGGCGGTCGAGCGGCTGTGGGCCGACGGGATCACCGTGGTCGCCGCCGCCGGCAACGACGGTGGTGGGGTCGACGCGCCCGGCCTCGATCCCTACGTGGTCACCGTCGGCGCCCTCGACCCGGCGCCGCCAGGCGGCGGCTCACCGGGCTCGGTGCCGGCCTGGAGCAGCCGCGGGCCCGACTTCGCCGGCCGCGCCAAGCCGGACCTGGTGGCGCCGGGCGTTGGCCTGGTCGGTCTGCGCGCCCCCGGCTCGACGGTCGACCTGGCCAACCCGACGGCGCGGGTCGGCGACCGCTACTTCCGCGGGTCGGGCACGTCGATGTCGACCGCCCTGGTGGCGGGGGCGGCGGCGCTGGTGGTCGCGGCGCATCCGGACTGGGGGCCGGACCGGGTCAAGGCCGCCCTGACGGGCAGCGCCAGCCCGCTCGGGCAGCCGGGCGCTGCCGGGTCGGGAGCGGGGGCGCTCGACCTGGGCGCCGCGCTGGGCGCGGCCGGGGTCGCGCCGGCCAACGCCGACCTGTTCCCGCTGCGGCCGGTGGGCCTCACCGGCACACCTCGCGCGCCCGAGTCGCTGACCGGGCTCGGCTGGCTGCCGGGCGGGCCTGACGGGCTTCGCTGGACGCCCGCGGCGGGTGTGCCGGGGAGCACGGCCGGGGCCGCCGACGTCGCGGCCTGGGCGGCACAGCCCTGGCTGGCCGGACGTTGGACGACCGGCAGCTCCTGGTCGGCCAAGAGCTGGGCGGCCCAGCAGTGGCTGGCCCGGAGCTGGGCGGCCAGGCAGTGGGCGGCGGCCGGCCTCCAGCCGGCCGCGTGGGCGGCCTGGCAGTGGGCATGGGGTGGTCTCCTGGCCGCGACCCTCGACGGGCCCGGGCTCGGACTCGTCGGGGCAGCGACCGGGGTCGACTGGGCGGCCCGCAGCTGGGCGGCCAGGAGCTGGGCCCAGCTGGCCTGGGGATCCGGCGACCTGGCGGCCCGCAGCTGGGCCGCCCGAAGCTGGGCCGATCTCGAGTGGGAGGCCCGCAGCTGGGCCGCCCGAAGCTGGGCCGGCCTCGACTGGACGGCCACCAGCTGGGCCGCCCGCCGCTGGTCAGCCGGTACCTGGACGGCCATGAGCTGGTCTCCTGGCGATGGGGCGGGCAGCCGGGCCGCAGGGAGCTGGGCCCGAGGAAGGCGCTGACGCCCGGGAATCGGGCGGGAGGAGCTGGAGCCCGGCCGGGCCCTGACGCCCGGCCGGGCGGGTCGACGACACGGAAGGGAGGGACCTTGGGGGGGCTGCCGCCGCGGCTCCGGTGGTTCATCGTGCTGGTGGCGACCGCCGGCTTCCTGGCCGTGGTCGCGGTCGTCCTGCTCGAACCGGGGCACTGGGACCGGCAGGTGTGGCCGAGGCTGGCCGCCCTGCTGGTGCTCACGGCCGCCTCGGAGCTGGCCGGGCTGCGGCACCCCCACCGGGGCGCCCTCGAGATGCTGAACCTCTACGAGGGGATGGTGGTGGCCAACATCGCCCTGCTCCCGGCCGGGCAGGCCATCACCGTCTCGCTGGCCGGGCTGCTGGCCGCCCAGGTGGTGCAGCGCCGGCCGGCGGTGAAGGCGATCTTCAACCTCGGCATGTACGGGACCGCCCTGGCCCCGGCGATCGGCCTGTATCACCTGGTCGCCGGGGACGCGGGTCTGCTCGGGGTCAGGGGGCTGACCGCCATGGCGGTCGGGGTGGCCGTGTTCGCCCTGGTCAACCTCGTCTTGATCAGTCAGCTGGTTGCCCTGCTCGAAGACCGGCCGGTCTGGGCCGTGGTCCAGGAGACCTCCAAGCTGTCCAGCCTGCTGTTCGTCGGGAACTCGGCCGTCGGGCTGATCGGCGTTGTCCTCTACCTGCAGCAGCCGGTGGTGCTCCCGGCCGTGCTGCTGCCGGTGGTGACGCTCTGGCTCGCCTACCGCTCGCTCGAGCGGGAGATGCAGGAGCGGGACCGCTTCCAGCACCTGTACGAGGTCGGCCAGGCGTTCGCTTCCTCCCTGGTCCTGGAGGAGGTGCTGCCCAACGTCCTGCCCAAGGTGGCCCGGCTGTTCGGGGCCGAGGAGGCCCACCTGCTGTTCGCCCAGGGGACCAGCCGGCCGTTCGGCGCCATCCACGGCCCGGACGGCTTCGGCTTCGGCCCGGCCGGCGATGCCGACCTGGCCGCCCTGCGCCTGCTCGGCGACTCGACCGGGCCGGTGGTGGGCCGGCCAGGCCAGGCTCCGGCCGGCTGGCGGGAGGTCCTGGTCGCTCCCCTGGTCGCCCAGGGCCGGCACCTGGGCGTGATCGTGCTCGGCAACCTGAGCCAGCCGGACGCCAGCGCCGGCGCTGGCATGCGGCTCGGCCGCCAGGACCTCCAGCTGCTCTCGCCGCTGGCCTCCGGTCTGGCCGTCACCCTCGGCAACGCCACCCAGGTGGCGCAGATCAAGGAGGAGAAGTCCACCCTCGAGCAGATCCTCGGGCTGTCCTCCGACGGCATCCTGCTGCTGGACGGCAAGGGCCGGGTTCGGGTCTGGAACCAGGCCATGGAACGGATCACCGGGGTGCCGGCCGAGGAGGCGGTCGGTCTGGCCTACAACGAGTGGCTGGCCGGTCTCGACCACGACGGCAAGCTGATCCGCCTCGAGGACCTGCTGGCCGCGGCCTCCCCTGGCAGCCCCCGCGCCTCCTCCGAGGTCCAGATCCGCACCTCGGAAGGGCTGGAGCGCTGGCTGCGGTGCAACCACTCGCTGCTGTACGAGGGTGGCGGGTGGACCACCGACGTGGTCATCGTCCACGACGTGACCCGGATCCGGCAGGCCGAGCGGGCCAAGACCGACTTCGTGGCCACCGTCTCGCACGAGCTGCGCACCCCGATCACCCCGATCAAGGGCTACGTCGAGATCCTCCGGGCCCGCGGCCCGAACCTGTCCGAGGACAAGCGCCAGGACATGCTCCGGATCATCGCCGAGCGGGCCGAGCACCTGGCCCGGCTGGTCGAGGACCTCCTGCTCGCCCCGAGGATCTCCTCCGAGCCTGGCGGCTCGGCCGTGGTCGCCGTGCGGCGAGAGTGCACCGACCTGGCCGAGGCGGCCCGCCGGGCGGCCACCGACTGGCTTCGCCGCCCGGACAGCCGGCTGGAGCTGGAGCTGCCCGAGCTCCCGCTCGAGGTCGACGCCGACCCGCTGCGGCTGGTCCAGGTGCTTGCCAACCTCATCTCCAACGCCCACAAGTACTCGCCGGCCGAGCAGCCGGTGCGCCTGCGGGTGTGGCGTGACAACGGCTGGGCCAAGGCGGCCGTCGCCGACCGTGGCCGGGGCATCCCCCGTGAGGAGCTCGACCGGGTGTTCGAGAAGTTCCACCGGGTCGAGGACCCGATGACCATGACCACCGGTGGCACCGGGCTCGGCCTGTACATCGCCCGCGAGCTGGCCAGGGCCATGGGCGGCGAGATCGAGGCCAACAGCGCCCCCCGGCGCGGCTCGACCTTCACGGTCCGGCTGCCGCTGGCCAGGCGCTCCGACGGCGGCGAGGACTCCGGGCCCGGCGGTCGCGACCGGGCCGAGGACGGCCAGCAGGCCGGCACCCGCGTGCGGCGGGCGCCCGACCCACTCTGTCGCAGCTCCTAGTAGTGGTGCAGAATCCTTCACGTGAACAGACCCCGACACGAGCGCGGGGCGGCCGCTGTCGCCTACGCGGTGATGGTCGCGATCATCGCATTGTTGCTGGTCGCCGGGGTCTGGCTGCTCTCCGACCAGATCGGGGCCACCCTGTCCGGGGGCGCGGATTGCATCGCCAACCCTGGCGCCTGCGAGGGCGCCGGGGGTGGTGGCGGCGGTGGCGGTGGCGGTGGCGGCGGGGGTGGCGGCGGCTCCACCACCTCGTCGAGCAGCCCGGCGCCGACCACCACGACCACCGCTGCGACGACGACGACCACGCCCTGAGCCGGCCCGGCTACTCTCCGGCCAGGCGGCGCAGGCCCGTCGAGGCGACCTGCTGCAGGTTCTCGAGCTGGGCGGCGAGCACGGTTGCGCCACGGTCGGACAGCCGGTAGGGCCGGCGCCGGTCGTCGGCCGGCAGCGCTTCGATCAGGCCCTGGTGCTGGAGGCGGGCAAGCGCCCCGTACAGGGTGCCTGGGCCAAGGGTCACACCGGCGAACCGCTTGATGTCCTTGGTCATGGCGTAGCCGTGCTTGGGGCCGTCGGCAAGGCTCGACATGACGAGCAGCGACGGGTCGGAGAACCGCCCGTGGTCGTCGAGGTCGCCGAGCGCCATGCTGCTGCCCCTCCCCCGT
>DATHIG010000487.1:0-3684 GCA_035490035.1 Actinomycetes bacterium | reverse complement strand
CTGGACGGCGTCGGTCGTCAAGGCCATGGCGTTCAGGGCACGGTGAACAGCGTGCGGAAGTAGTCCGGCGGGTAGTCCTCGCCGACCATGATTCCGTCGGCCTCGACCCAGGCGTGGGCGCCAAAGGGGGGCAGCCGCCGTGCGCCCACGCACCAGGTCGGCCACTGGCCGCGTAGCCGGCACAGCAGGACGGTCGCCAGCGACCGGGCCAAGCATCCCTCCCGCGCCGCGCAGTGAAGGCTCACCGCCACCACGGCGTCCCGGGCTGCCTTGGCCTGCTCGAAGGTGGCTGGCGTGGCTCCCCGGCGCAGCCAGCCCAACACGGTGCGGATCCGCCGCGGGGACCGGGTGGCGAGCAGCCGAGCGGCTCCCACCGCGAGGTAGGTGATGATCCGGCGTGGGAGGGGCACCGCACGGGGCTGGTAGAAGACGGCTTCCGGCATGCTCATGATGACCTCGCCTGCTCCTTCACCAGGCCGGCCGAGTGGAGCTCGCCGACCAGGTCCTCGATGTCCTGGCTGGCGGTGCCGGCGTCCACCGCATACTGCTCGGTCAGCTCCTGCACCGCCTGCGCCGTGGTTCCGCCCTCCAGCAGCGTCCGCAGCGCCAGGGCAGCGGTGGGGTTGAGGTTCCAATACTGGCCGCTGTCTTCGTCCAGCAGCGTGATCCCGTAGTCGGTGTCGGCGGCCGACACGCCGTCGCGCAGCTTCAGCGTCATCTTGTCTCCTCAGCTTGGCACGGTCGCCCGTTCCAGCGACCGCAGCCACAGCTCGCAGGCCACGGTCTGATCGAGCCCGCCGAGCTCCAGCTCTGGCGGGAGCGGGCGAGTGCACGTCTCGTGCAGCGCGTCCGCGTCGATCAGGCCCAGCCGACCCAGCCGGGAGTCCTCCCACAACGCCAGAAGGTCCCCACGGTACCGTCGCAACCCCGGGTCGGAGTCCCCCGAACCGTTGGCCTTGGTCTGCCGGGTCAGGCTCTGGTCGGGGACGATGCCGCGCATCGCCTCGATGATCAGCGGCTTGTACCGCCATGGCGTGATCCGCTCCTGGGGCCGCACCGCCAGGCCCGCTTCGACCACCCGGTCGTCGTAATAGGGAGCGGCGAGCGTGACCCCCATCTGGGCAGCCATCTGCTCGAACTGGCGGGTGATGCGGGACACGAACCGCATCCCCTCCAGCTCCCGGTGCTGGCCCCGGCCCTTGGCCAGCGGTTCGGTGTCGGGGGCCTCGGCCAGGATCAGGTCCCGCACCGCCTGGGCCGCGGCCGGTGTCGCCCAGGGCGGCAGGCGCGGCGTGAACCCCCAGTCCAGCAGCGGCTCCTCCGGCGGGGGCGGCGGGGCGGTGAGGCTGTCGGCGACGCGGGCGAGCCACACAGGGTAGGGGCTGGTATCCGACAGCTGCCGCAGCATCCGGCTGCGTGGCCACCGGTATTTGGCGGCGAAGCCACGCAGCTGCCGTAGGGCGGTCCTGGGGCTGGACCGCAGCATGGAATGCAGGTGGGCCAACGAGCCGTACAACAGTTCGTCCCCGCCGAAGCCGGTCAGGTGCACCCTCGAGCCGCGTGCCGCGGCTCGCCGGGCGATGATCAACCACCGCTCACGTTCCACGGCGGCGCTGCACGGCTCGTCCAGCTGGTCGTCCATGGCGTGGAGACCGTGGTAGGGCAACGGCATCTCTTCCGCTGGGATGATGTGGTGCTCGACGTTGCCGAGCCCCGCTACCGTGCGGAGAGCCCAGTCCACGTCGTCGGCCAGGGGATCCCGGCTCGCCGCGGTGTAGGCCACGACCTTGGAATCCGCGTGGGCGGCCAGGCTGCACACCGAGGTCGAGTCCAAGCCGCCCAGATCACAGCTGACCAGCTCCCGCCCCCGGACGCGGCTGGCCACGGCGGCCGACAGCGCCTCCCGCAACGCCGCCGCCCCCTCGGCCATTGGCACCACCGGCTCCGGCGGCGTCCACCACCGAACCGACCGATGCCGCCCGTCACCGTCCAGTACCAGGTAGTGGTTGGTCGGCAGGACTGCCACTCCGGGCCAGACCGGCTGCCCGGCCAGGGGGTAGAGGATGTGGGGTTCGAGCAGGTGGAGCGCCAGACGCTGCTCGTCGGGCCTGGCGTGCAGCACACCGGCCAGCACGTCGGCCCGGTCCGCCGCGATGATGGCGTCACCGATGTTGGCGTGAAACACCCGTCGAACTCCGGTGACGGTCCCTTGGACCCGTACCCGTCCGGCCACCGAGGCGACCAGGTGGGAACTGCCGACCAGCGATGCCGCCAGTTGATCGAGGTCGGCGACCGCCCGGATCCGACCGGCGGCGTCGGCGAGCTGGCCACCTGTGACCACGTGCTGACCGATCACCGCGAGGCTTGTGTGTCCTGCCTGCCCGACGGTCACGGTACCCTCGGGCCAGCACCCGAGGAGCCACGGCCGGCCGGACGGGTGGCTGAGCTGCCTTGTTGCCCGGGCGCGCAGTGCGGTGGCGACCGGGCCCGCCGACTCGTGGTCCTCGAGAACCACGAACCAGGACGGCACTGTGCCGAAGTCCGCGGACCTCACTGTGGGAAGGGCTTTCTTCGGCAAAGCGGCGGCGTCTGCGCAGCAGCTCGGTTGGCAAGTACTGCGCTGGTTCGTGCTACCAGCATTCAGGGCCCGATTCTCTGGTCATCGCACCTCGCTCGCCGTTCGGCGCGGGCACGCGGTTCGAACGCCGGAGAGACAGCATCCGGGTGGCGGTGGAACGGCCAACGCCACCCGGACGGTCCGGACCCGACGAACCGGTGGTCGAACCAACGCCTGTCGAGCCGAGAAAGGCACCTCGGGCAATCCTCAGAGGGACTGCTTCTTGGTTACCGCATCCTTCGGACCGGTACCACCAAGGCCGGTCATCTTCTTGAACGAGCCCGCCGGCATCAGCGTCGGGCGCTCATAGGTACGCATCGCTCTACCCCCTTCCAGGGACCAGTCACCCCCCTTTCTCGTGTTCGTGACGCCCTGTCACGGCGCCTTCGGCCGCCTACCCGACGCCAACCCGGGCAAACGCGAGCCCACGGGCCCAGCCCGCAAAAGGTAAGAAACCCCTGGTCAGAGGCGGGATAGCTGGGAACTCCGCAATACTGCGTAGACGGCGGTTCGGCGGCCCTCGTTGTGATTCGGCCCGGTCTGGCCTTTGGCCTGCTGGAAGCCGCCTTCCACGTCCAGCGCGTCCCCGCCACCCCGACCAGCTCACCCAGGCTGGTCCGGGCCGAAACCTTGGTTCGCCGATCCCCGCCAGGCATCTGGGGAAGTCTCCGCCCCTCAACACTGGCAGGCGCCTGCCGACAGAGAACCCATGGACCGGTCGGGTGAGCGGTGGAGCGTATACCGGTTGGGTGAGCGATTGCTCAAGCGGCTGTGGCGGACTCTGCCGAAGGGGAGGTCGCTGCCCGAGGAGATCTGGCGGCGTCGGCACCGCGGGATCTTGGTGCTGCTGTGGGCCCACGCGGTCGGGATTGCCTGCTTCGGGGTGCTTCGTGGGTATGGCCTCGCACACAGCCTGAGCGAGGCTACCGTGGTGGCGGCCATCGCCCTGCTGGCCAGCCGCCAGCAGCTTGCCCGTGGGCTGCAGTCGAGCGCGGCCACAGTTGGCCTGGTGACCTGCTCGGCCATCCTGGTGCACCTGTCGGGCGGTGCGATCGAGATGCACTTTC
>DATHIG010000486.1:0-2668 GCA_035490035.1 Actinomycetes bacterium | reverse complement strand
GGGCCGTGACCTTGCCCGCCACCAGCTCGTGCAAGCCGACATCGCCGCGGTGGAGATCCAGCTCACCAAGCTGTTGGCGGCCACCCCGGGGCAGATCCTGACCACCCTACCCGGGGTGGCGGTCGTGCGGGCGGCCAGCTTCGCCGCCCACAGCCTCCCCATCGGCCGCTTCCCCACCCCCGAGCACCTGTACGCCGCCACCGGGCTGGCCCCGGCGACCTCTCGGTCGGCCAGCCTCCCACCGCCGCGGCCGCATCTCCCGCCAAGGCCTGCCTGAGCACCGCGACGCCCTCATGGGTATCGCCTGGGGCCTGTCCCAATACTCGCCGAGCTTCCGCCAGCGGGACC
Source organism: Actinomycetes bacterium (assembly GCA_035490035.1). Classification (GTDB taxonomy): domain Bacteria; phylum Actinomycetota; class CALGFH01; order CALGFH01; family CALGFH01; genus CALGFH01. Next base: position 2,320 of record DATHIG010000486.1, on the reverse strand, counting down.
GCGAGTTGCGCGGCCGCGGCCCCCAACCCATCCAGGCCCGGGTCGCCCTGGCCCGCCACGCCTGCCGGCTCTGTCATGCCCTGTTGACAACCCAGCAGCCCTTCCACGAAGCGCGCTATCGTGCTGCCCGGCACAGTCGCGGGCGGTGACGGCCATGACAGCTATGCCGCGCGACGGCGCAACCTAGCTTGCCGCCCGCCCGCGCTGGCCACCCCACGGCGCACACCAAAGCCTGCCACCCGACGGCGCCTCATCAGCCTGCCGACCTGGTGGCCATCCCGGGCGACCCACCGCACCTCGTCCAACGCCCGGCCGGCTCCGCCGGCCCAGATCGGCCTGCCCACCCTCCCCCCTTGACTCGCCAGGCGAAAGCTAGGTCGTCGACGTCGGCAGGCTGCTGCTGGAGCTGCTCGAGGTCGTGCCGCCCCCGGTCGTGGTGGTCGTGGCCGGCTCGGTGGTGGTGGTCGGGGGCAGGGTCGTGGTGGTGGGTCGAACGGTCGAGCTGGTGGAGGTGGTCGTCGTGCTGGGGCCGGCGGTGACGGCGGGAAGGCGGGGTCGTGGAGGGCGGGTCGTGGTCGACGAGACCCCGGCGAACCGGCTGCGCTGGCGCCTGGTGGTCGATGGGGCCACCGCCTGCGGCGGGGCGAGGCTCGGGGAAGCGTCGTCGGACCCGGCCGGGGCGGTCAGAAACCCGAGCAGGCTGCCGCCCCCGGCGCCCAGCGCCACCGCGACGACCAGGGTCGCCCACCGCCGATCCAGGCTGAACCGCACCGCTGCCCCCGTGTGCGAGCTTGTTCGATGATAAGCGAATCGGGACGTTGCGCCCGGTCCCTTAGCGATCGACCGCGGCTACCTCCCCCCGGACCCGGGCACCCTCGCCGAGCTGTTCGGCCAGACGGCGCAGCGCCCTGTGGGCCAGGACCCGGACATTGCCCGGTCGCTTGCCGGTGAGCGCGGCCACGTCGGCGACGTCGAGGCCGGCGACCACCCGAAGCAGCACGACCTCGGCCTGGTCGGGCGGGAGGGTGGCGATCAGGGCAACGGCGGCCCGGCTGGAGATGGCGTCCAGCGCCGCGCCGGCCGGGTCGTCGGGAGCCGGCCGGTCGATCAGCGCGTCCAGCGGCACCGGCTCGTCGCCCCGGCGGACGTTGCGCCGCCAGCGGTCGATGGCCCGGTGCCTTGCCACCGTGAACACCCAGGCCCGGAAGGCAGGCTCGTCGCCGCGGAAGCGGCCAAGCCCCCGGATGATACGCAGCCAGGTCTCCGAGGCCAGGTCCTCGCCGGCGCCCGGCGCCAGCGCGTTCAGGTAGCGGAGCAGGCCGGGCTGCAGGTCGCGCCAGAGGAGGCCGAAGGCAAGCTCGTCACCGGCGACGGCTGCCTGCAGTACCGGGGCGAAGGAAGCGCCGATCATGTGGGCGATCACGCTGCCCGTTGCTACCGGGTACTGTCAACCGGTCCTCTTTTGCCATCTCGATGCACTCGTCCGCTCCGGGTGAGATCATCTCCGGCGCGACGAGGGACCGTAATGGGCGGGAACACGGAAGGAGCAACCCTGACCGGGACCGTGCTGGTGGCCGACGACGACGCCGATATCGTCCGCTTCGTCGAGGTCAACCTCCGCCTCGAGGGCTTTGAGGTGGTGACCGCCCGCGACGGCCAGGAGGCGCTCACCAAGGCCCTCCAGATCAACCCCGACGTCCTCCTGCTGGACGTGCTGATGCCGCGGATCGACGGCTATACGGTCTGCGCGCGGCTGCGGGCCGACCACATCGGGGCGACCATCCCGGTGATCCTGCTCACCGCCAACTTCATCACCGCCGACCAGGAGTTCGCCCGCCAGGCCGGCGCCGACGACTTCGTGGTCAAGCCGTTCGACCCGTGCGAGCTGATGGCGCGGGTCAAGGCGCTGGTCGGGACCCGCCGGCCAGCTGGTTGAGCCAGGTCGCTGCCATGGCGACAACCCTCCTGCCCGGAAAGCCTCGGAGATAACACTCAGGCTACCCGGACAGAGACTCTGCCGGCTGGGCCGTCGCGGGAAGGTAGAACCCGCCGTTGGCCAGGGTCTGCTCGAGCAGTTCGCTCATGGCCGCAGGGGCCAGCGGTCGGGCGAAGTGGTAGCCCTGGCCGTCCTGGCAGCCGAGGGCGGCCAGCTGGGCCGCCTGCTCCGGCTGCTCGATGCCCTCGGCGATGGTGTGCAGCTGCAGGGTGTGGCTGAGGTTGACGATCGCGTGGGCCAGCGCGTTGTCCTCGCGGCCCCGGCCGATCCCGTCGACGAACGTCTTGTCGATCTTGAGCATGTCGATCGGGAAGCGGCGCAGGT
>DATHIG010000485.1:0-2100 GCA_035490035.1 Actinomycetes bacterium | reverse complement strand
GGTCAACGGCGTCGCCCAGGGCCTGCACCTGGTGATCGGCGCGCTCGCCCAGGCAGGCCCGATCCCGCTGGCCGTCGAGGATCCGCACAGCGTGAGCACCTTCGCGCTGCTGGACGCCGCCGGCGCCGTCCGGGTGCCGGTGCCGGTGGACGAGGAGGGGATCGTGGTGGACGCGCTGCGCCCCACCCCCGCCCGTGCCGTCATGGTCACCCCCGCCCACCAATATCCCACCGGGGTCGTCCTCTCGCCGCGCAGGCGGGCGGAGCTGGTGGCCTGGGCCGTCGAGGTGGACGGGCTGGTGCTGGAGGACGACTACGACGCCGAGTTCCGCTACGACCGCGACCCGGTCGGTTGTCTGCAGGCGCTGTGCCCGCAACGGGTGGTGCTGCTCGGGTCGGTCAGCAAGTCACTGGCCCCGGGGCTGCGGCTGGGCTGGCTGGTCGCGCCTCCGCCGCTGGCCCAGGCGGCACGGCGTGCGCGTGCCACCAGCGATCTTGGCTCGCCGGTGATCGACCAGTACGCACTGGCCCAGCTCATCGGCTCCGGCGCCTACGACCGGCATCTGCGGCAGCTGCGGCGCCGCTACCGAGCCCGCCGCGATGCCCTGACCGAGGCACTGGCCCGATGGCTGCCGGGCGCGGTCGTCCGCGGCGTGTCGGCCGGGATCCAGCTGTACGTCGAGCTGCCCCCCGGCCTCGACGAGGCCTCGGTCGTCATGGCCGCCGCCGCGCGTGGCGTGGCCGTTGACGGGGCCGCGCCGCTGCGGGTTGAACGGGGCGGCGCGCCGGCGCTGGTGCTCGGCTTCGCCCGACTGCCCGAGCATCGCATCGCCCAGGCCGTTCGGCTCCTGGCCGAAGCGGCAGCGACAACGACAGCCAGGAGCCCCACAGGGGACGGCCGGGCAGGCTCCAGGTGATCGGCAGCGGGATCCGACGCCAGCGCACGCGACGTGGCCGGCGCTGGCGAAGCCGCGGGCGTCGTGGTGCTCGCAGAGCTGGAAGCTGCTGGCGCTGACGTGGCCGTAGCCGCCCGCGGGGCTGGGGCCGGGGCGGTTCGTCCACAGATCGCCGCACCCCCCTTCTGGCCGGCGAGGCGGCGTGGCAGGCTGCGGCCGCCTTGCCTGCCACACCCGAAGGGAACCGCCATGCCATCCCCTGATCGCCACCATGACCGAGGCTTGCTCGCCCGACTGGACGCCCTGGTCGAGCTGGTCGCCGACCGCCACGGGCTCGCCCTGCTCCCCGGCGGCCGCCTGGCCGCCGCCGAGGCCCGGGTCGCCGCCCGCGCCGCCGGGCTCGGGACGCCGCGAGGACCGGGAGCCGGCGCACCGGCCGCGACCCAGCGCGACGCGGTGGAGCTGCTGCGGGCGGTGGCCGAGGGGGTCGGGCTGCTGCGGGTGCGCGGCGACCGGCTGGAGGCGACCAGCCTGCGCAACGCCTGGGCCCAGATCGACGAGAGCCTGCGCGCCGGACTTACCTTTGCCGCCTGGTGCCATCGGGTCCCCTGGCCCGTGTTCCTGCGCGGCGGGCCGGACGTCGAGGCGCTGGCCGCCGGCCGCCTCTGGGTGCTGCGGCTGCTGCTCGGCCTGCCCGCCGGGGTCGACGTCGGGCTGCCCGGACTGGTCGAGACCGTGGCCAACGGGCTGGAGCTGGACCTGAGCGACTGGCTGCCCCGGGCCGTGGCCGCCGCCTTCCTCGACCCGCTGGTCGCCCTCGGCGTGGCCGACCTCCGTCCACCTCCGCCCCATCCGGCCGCCAGCCTCCGCCTCGGGGCGCGCGCCTCGACGGTGATCGGCTCCGCCCTGGTCGCCGCCGGCGAAGAGGTCTCCCTGGCCTCCGTCCCGGCCAACTGATGGGGGTGGGGATCGGCCGCTTGACAGGCTAACAGTGTCCGCCCCCTGGTGCTGGACGCCGAGCAGCCCAGCCGCACCCGGGCCCGCTCGTGAGCGGCAACCACGGGGGCCGGGAGGGTGCCTGACGCGGCGGCGTCCCGGCCGGGCTCGAGGCCCGCGGCGCACCGGTCCTGCGGGTGGCCGGCGACCAGGCGCGCGCCCGGGCAGTGTGGGCGTTCGCCCATGGCATGGTGATGCTCGAGCTGGAC
>DATHIG010000484.1:0-2836 GCA_035490035.1 Actinomycetes bacterium | reverse complement strand
GTGGCTGCCACCCGACACGCTGATCCCGTAACCCGTCGTGCCGGTGACTGAGAAGCCGTTGATCACGACATAGCTCTTCGAACTCGCCACTATCCCGTTGCTGCCGGCGTTGATCAACGCGCCGGGGGCGGCCGCAAACGTGATCGGCGCTCCAGCCGCACCCGAGGCCGCAAACGTCATCGGCCCGGTGTACGTGCCGGCCAGCACCTGGACGGTGTCGCCGGGGTGCGTGGCCGTCGCGGCGCCCTTGCTGAGGCTACAGAACGGGTTGCTCGGTGTCCCCGGGCCCGTGTCTGAGCAGTTCACCGGGCCCACGTACCACGTGGAACCACTGGCGGCGGCGTGGCTGAACGGGATCACCGCCAAGAGCAGGCCGACCGCTAGGAGAGCTGCACGAGCTCCTGTCCGTCTTGTCATGGTGCGATCCTTCCTCCCTGACCCACATGTACTTTTTCGCCCATGGCGATCAAGAAAGCTTGTACTTCATATTCTGGCCACAAACAATGGACAGCAAAACTAATGTACCCTTGGGAGAAGCAAGGGTGTTCTGCCTGCCCACTCAGATTAGAACGAAATGTCACGATCTTGTTCAAACAAAGTGTCTGCCGCAGATCGCCTGCCCGTGATGATCGGCATCATTGTTCCCCGATAATTGCCGAATTAGGCTGTCTGAGTCGACTGGTCCACTTCGGAGTATGCGGACGGTATGGCGGGCCGAATGTACCGATACGTTTGACCGAGATGGTTGCCTTACGAGTCGACCGTATTTTTCAGGCTACCACGACTACTTCGCCAGGGCGCCGCGGGAGGCCGTCGCCAAGGCGAACGCCGCCATCCGCGGCCGCCTGCACCGCCACCGGCAGGCTATGTCTGAGGGTCGCGAAACGTCACGGTGACGTCGGTGTAGCCGAGCGAGCGGAGCATGCTCTGCAGCATCGCCCTGGTGTTCTGCTCGGCCCTTGCCACCAGGTCGCTCCGGGCGGCCGCGGCCTGCATCCTGGCCTGGGCGAGCCGGTAGAGCTCGCGCTCGCTGGTCGGGTTGTCCGAGAGCACCGAGCCGAGCCGGTCGAGCAGCCCCCGATCCCTGGAGAACACGCGGCTCTGGTCGGGGTCGACCCGGGCCTTCGTGAGCCGCGCCCGCGGCAGGGTGATCTCGGCCCGCCGGCCGTCGCCTGAGACCTTGATGGCGCCCTCGCCGAGGGTGGAGAAGTCGACCTCGGCGTCGACGCTGCCGCCGGCCACGAACAGGGTCCGCTGGCCCTTGATGATCAGCGGGATGCCCCTGGGGCCCTCCTCCAGGTCGACCACCACCTGGAAGTTGCCGGTGGCGGCCTTGTACACCTCCAGGTCCTCGATGGCCTCCAGCAGCACCGGCGGGCTTCGGTCGAGCTGCCGTGCGGCGAACGGGTTGGCGAACGACGGCCACAGGCGCAGGCCGGTCAGGCTGGAGACGGCCATCAGCACGACCATGAGCACGACAAGGACGAGCACGATCCCGGCGACCAGCAGCGCCGGCACCCGCCGACGGGGCGGGCGCCACCCAGGCGGTCCGTCGCCGCCCCGCGGCTGCGTCCACTGCCGCTGGGTGTCCATAGCCTGTGCCTACCCGCCGTGACCGGTTGCCGAACTTCGTGCCTCGAGGGTACCGCCGTCGGCCAGCCGCCAGCTGCGGCCGCAGACGCAGCCGAGGCCGTCAGGGAGGGTCCGGCCGCACCGGCAGGCCCAGCCGGTCTGCCGGGCCGGGTTGCCGACCACCACCGCGTGGTCGGGGACGTCGGCGGTGACCACGCTGCCGGCCCCCACCATCGCCCAGCGGCCGATGGTCAGCCCGGACAGGACGGTGGCGTTGGCGCCCACCGTCGCCCCGCGCCGCACCAGCGTGGCCAGCCAGCCGACCGGGCCCTTGGGGAACGGGGCGCGTGGTCTGGCGTCGTTGGTGAACACCGCGTGCGGCCCCAGGAACACCTCGTCCTCGACCGTGACACCCGACCACAGCAGCACGCCGTTCTTGATCGTGACCGAGTCGCCGACCACCGCCCCGCCCTCGACGAAGGCATGGTCGCCGACGTTGCAGTCGGCGCCGATCCGGGCACCGGCCAGCACATGGGCGAACGCCCAGATCCGGGTCCGGGGGCCGACGTCGTCGCTCTCGCACAGCGCCAGCGCATGCACGAACACCGACGGATCCCTGGCCATGCGGGGAGGCTACCAGTCCGATCCCTGGTCAGGGCGGCGCCGCTCACTGCGGCCACCGCCGTCCCGAGGGCCAGGGGAACCTGTCAGAACGGCGGTGGCGGCGGCGAGCACGGCATGGCCATGCTCAGGACGCCGCGGTGCGGCGGCTGGAGTGCACCCTGTCCAGGTGGAAGCCGTGGGTGCGGTCGGCGATGCGCAGGGTCCGGACGCTGGCGTAGAAGGCCCAACCACACTGACAGGCCGGCATCCATCTGGTGTCCAGCTCGCTGGGGCGCCAATGCCGTCGAGCGTGGCCGGGGATCCAGGTCGGGCGTGGATCGTCGTCGCGTCGTGCCATTGAGCCTTCCCCCGAATGCGACGGACATCTCCCAGACTGACCGAGCTTGATAGGAAGGTCCCTGGTCCGACCAGCCGCAATCGCCGTACCTCTCGTTGAGGCGGAGAGCGTAGCAACGCGAATCGCCCGGGGTCCTTTGAAGCAGGACCGCTCGATCAGCCGATTCCTTCGCAGCGCTGGGCCCGCTGTCGCCAGCGACATCGTGGGGTCGTACCTGCTGGTCGGCCGGCGCGTTCCTGGTCGCCGGCGCCTTCCGTCCGAGCCGCTAGGCGGGTGGCGGCGGCGGCAGCGTGGTGGCGGTGG
>DATHIG010000483.1:0-2439 GCA_035490035.1 Actinomycetes bacterium | reverse complement strand
CCTGATCGCCGGGGCCATCGCCAAGGCCATCCTGCCGGGTGACGACCCGGGCGGCATCATCGTCACGATGATCATCGGCATCGTCGGCGCCATCCTCGGCGGGTTCCTGGCCCAGGTGCTGTTCAACCGGGACACGGTCGATGAGTTCTTCGATATCAGCACCTGGCTGACCGCGATCATCGGCGCCATCATCCTGCTGGTGATCTACCGGTTGGCTGTCAGCCGAGGCCGAGGTAGGCGCCGGGTCATCTGACCGGCAGCGGCCCCGAGCATCCCGAACGCGCCCCGGCGGGGCGCGTTCGGCGTTCCAGCGGACCGGCCGGGCCGGGCTCGGGGTTCCAGCCGACCGGCCGGGCAGGGTTCGGGTTCGAGCGGCTCCCAGGGGTCGGGACCGGCCCGGCCGGGTTCGGTGTCGGTCAGGCGCCGCCGGCCATGGCCGGGCGGGGCTGCTCGTCGGGGTTGACGAGCACGTCGACCAGGGCCGGGCCCGGGTCGGCGAAGGCACGCCGCACGGCCTGCTCGACCTCGGCGGCGCGCTCGACCCGCAGCCCGAGGGCGCCGTTGGCCCGTGCCCAGCTGGAGAAGTCGGCCGGCGTGCCGCCCTGGCCGTTCTCCCCCTCCCCGGCCCGCAGGCGCCGGCCCAGCGACGACACGTTGCTCACCACCACCTTGATCGGCAGGCGGTACTGGACGGCGGTGAGCAGCTCACCCATCACCTTGGCGAAGCCGTCCGAGCCGGTGACGGCGATGCACTGGCGTCCCGGATGGGCCCACTGGGCGGCGATCGCGTAGGGCACGCCGGCGGCGATCGTGGCCAGGTTGGCCGAGAGCAGGTAGTAGCGGCCCCCGCGGACGTCGAAGTGCCTGGCCGACCAGGTCGCCACCGTGCCCGAGTCGGAGGCCAGGATGGCGTCGGGCGCCGCGCACTGGTCGATCACCCGCATCAGGTACTGGGGCTGGATCGGCTCGCGGGTCTGGTCCTCCAGCTCGCGCAGGCGCCGCCGCCAGCCGGCCATGCCGGTCCTGGCCTCCTCCAGGAAGCCGCGGTCCTGCTTGCGGCGGAGCAGCGGCAGCAGCGCCCCGAGGGTCTCGGCCGCGTCGCCGAGCAGGGTGACCTCGGTGGCGGCGGACCCGCCCAGCCTGGCCGGGTCGGTCTCGATCTGCACGGCCCTGACCGCGCCCGGGTCGGGCACGTTGGCCGCCCATGGGAAGCTGGTGCCGACCAGCAGCAGCGTGTCCGCGCCCTCCAGGGCCTCCTCGGATGGCCTGGTCCCGAGCACGCCGATGCAGCCGGTGGTCATCGGGTGGTCGTCGGGCACCGCCGCCTTGCCCGGCAGGGACTTGACCACCGGCCCGGCAAGCATGTCGGCCACCGCCAGCAGCTCCTCCCTGGCCTCGAGGCCGCCGGCCCCGACCAGCAGCGCCACCCTCCCGCCCTGGTTGAGCACGTCGGCGGCCCGGCGCAGGTCGCCGTCGGGGGGGACCCCGGGGCCGGCGGTGAACAGCGGCGCCGTCGGCGGGCTGCCGGTCGGGGTCATCAGCACCCACGGGCTCGTCTCGGCCGCGGTCTCCTCGAGGCCTGGCGGGAAGGTGATGTGGGACACGGTGCCCCTGGCCAGGGCATGGCCGATGCCGATGTCGACAACGGCCGGGATCTGCACCGGCACGTTGACCCGCACGTTGTAGTCGGCGACGTCGTCGAACGCCTTCTCCAGCTGCAGCTCCTGCTGGAAGCTGGTGCCGAGCAGCCGGATCTCCTGGCTCTCGGTGATGGCCAGGACCGGCTGATGGTCCAGCTTGGCGTCGTAGAGGCCGCCGAGCAGCCGCAGCGCCCCCGGCCCGGAGGTGGCGAGGCAGACGCCGACCCGGCCGGTGGCCTTGGCGTAGCCACTGGCCATGAGGGCGGCCGCCTCCTCGTGGTGGACCAGCACCAGCCGGATCCGGTCGCGGTGCCGCCGGAAGGCCTCGACCACCCCGTCGAGGCTGTCGGCCGGCAATCCGAACACGATGTCGACCCCCCAATCGACCAGCCGGCCGACCAGCAGGTCAGCGGTGAGCTCCCGCACCAGGCTCCCTCCCCGAGCGTGGCGAATGTGTCCGGAAGCTACCAGTTTTCCCCGGTTGAACGGCATACCCCAGGCAGATTACCTGGTCGCTTCCCTACGCTTTAGCGACCGTTGACGACGTCGGCCAGCGTCTTCAGGATCAGGTGGGTCGAGGTGGCGCCGGGGTCCTGGTGGTCGCGGGAGCGTTCGCCGAGGTAGCTGGCCCGGCCCTTGCGGGCGATCATCGGGATGGTGGCCTTCATGCCGGCCTCGGCCGAGGCGGCGGCCTCGTCGAGGGCCGGCCCGAGCTCCTTGCCGCACGCCAAGGCGGCGTCCAGCGTCACCAGGGCCGGATGCCAGGCGTCCAGCATGGTCTTGTCCTCGAGCTGGGCCT
>DATHIG010000482.1:0-4153 GCA_035490035.1 Actinomycetes bacterium | reverse complement strand
CGACCGTCACCTGCCGCATGTTCGTCCCGCCGTCGTCGGCCCGCGCCACCACCGTGACCTTGTTGCCCCCCAGCGCGAGCGGCACCGTGACCTCGAACGCGCCGTCCTGCGGCGTGACGGCCTGAACGTTGCCGCCGACGCCGATGAAGACCTGGGTTGCGTCGGTTGTGCCGCGGACCCTGACCTGGGGCTGGTCGGCGACCGTGCCGTCCGCCGGCGAGGTTAGCTCGAGCGCCGGCACGCTGCGCTGCGCGCCGCTCGCGTAACGCTGCGCCACCACTGCCGGCGTCTCCACGGGCCGTCCGGCGTCGATCGCCCGGGCCAGGCGGACATACTGGCCCATCGCCCACGCCAGCGGCGACGCCGAGCCGGTCGCCTTGCCGGGCTGGTAGTTGTACGGCGGCGGGGCGGGCTGCGGCTGGTCCCAGACCTGCTCGGGGATCATGTAGCCGTCGTTGGCGGTGTTCGCCATCGTCTGCAGGTAGGGCAGCCCGCTACGGCCGTTGGCGACCTCATACTCGCCGCGCTCACCGCCGAGCAGCGGCCACGCCCGGCCCTTGGTCCCGGGCGTGTTGAACGCCCATGGCGAGCCGTCGGCCTTCTCCCCATAGCCGTCGAACGTGTAGCGATGCCACACCCGCCCGCTGGAGGTGTCGACGGCGAGCGAGGCGTCGGTTTCGGGAAGCGACTCGGCGACGTACGGGTCGTTCGGGGCCTTGACCCCAAGCCGCACGAGCTCGAGGAAGCCGGCATCGACGACGGCCTTGTCCAGGTGGACACCGGCGGCGTTGCCGAAGTCGCGCTCGGACTCGTCGTTGGGGTCGCCGTCGTCGTCGATGCGGATGTAGTAGCGGTGGTCGCCGTAGGGTCCAGTGGTCGTGAACAGCCACTGCTCGATGCTGCGCTGCCAGGCGTCGGCGACGCCCAGCCACAACGCCGCATCGGTCGTGTCGCCGCGCTGGCGGGCGATGTCCGAGGCGGCCACCAGGCCGGCGATCATCGCTGGCAGGGTGGAGTTCGAGTAGCCGGCGGTCTCCTCCCAGCGCTCTTGCGGCGTCGCCGGGCCACGCTCGACGAGTGCGTTGGCGGCCCTGCGCACCCCCGACCAGGTCGCTTCGTCGGTGCGCCCGAGCTGCCAGGCCAGGATGATCGGGAAGGAGGTCTGATCGAGCTGGACCGCGCGGGTTTCGGGCGTGCCGTCGACCTTGGACGTCTGCGGGAAGGTGCCGTCGGCGAGTTGCTGGCGCGTGAACAGCCAAGTGACGGCGCGGTCGGCCGCGGCTCGGTCCCCCGCGGCGAGCAGCGAGGACGCCTGCTGGTAGAGGTCGCGGGCCCAGACGAAGTGATAGCCGCCGCCGCCCTCGTCCGAGTTTGCCGCGAAGCCCCATGGCAGCGTCAGCGAGGCGATGAAGGCGCCGGGGTACGTCTTGTCCTCGTGCGCCTTGACCGTCATCACCGAGACGTTGTACTGCGTCGCCAGGCGACCGGTCAGCGCCTTCGGCGCCGCCCGCAGCGACTTCAAATAGCCGTGCCAGCCGTTCTGGTAGGCGGCGGCGCGCAACGGGAAGGTGCGTGCGAGGCTGGCGCGCGCGCTGCTCTCAGCGCCCGAGGCGGAGTCGCCGAAGCCGAGCGCGAGCGTGAACATGGTGGCGTCGTCGGGCCCGGTCTTCAGCGGGATCTCGCCGGTCTGGAGCACGTTGCCATCCGTCGCGGAGTCGTAATCCCAGTCCAGCTGGCGATCGGCCGCCAGGTCCGTCCAGCCGTCGCTCGCGCCCACGAAGCCGCTGGAGGTGCGCGCGAAGCCCGACGATGAGACCAGCGCGCTCGCGACCGGTCCGTCGCTGGTCAGCAGGGCCACGTCGCTGCCGCTTCCGCGCCGGAAGGCCGTGTCATGCAGCGAAGAATTTCGCACCGCGGGGTCGTAGAGCGCGAACAGGCGGTATGCGCCCGGCTGTAGCGGCTCGAACGTAACGCGCATCAGCGCCGTGGCCCGGGCCGGATCGGTCACGTAGGTCTTGGTGATCCGATAGCGCCCCGACCTGGCCGTGTTGATCTGCTGGTAGGTGAGCGAGCGTGGGTCGGTGAGCCGCACCGCGTGCCCGGTGTCTTCGCTCTCGCGGTCCACGAACGAGGTGCCGTCGGTCACCGCGAACTCCAGCGAGCGCACGTTGGCCGTGTCGCCGCTCGGGTAGTACACCTCGCTCAGCGCGCCGTTGGCGAGTGTGTACCAGACCTTCGAGTCGCGGCCGACCGACGTCCCCAGACCCTGCTTGTTACCGGTCGTCCAGTTCGCCGAGGCGCCGGGGGCTCCCGGCGCCTCCGATCCCTGAGCCGCGGCAGCGGTCCCGGTCATCGAGGCCAGCAGGGCGAGCAGAACCGTGACGGTGACTGCAGCCGCGACGAGCCGACGTAGGCGGGGCATGCTGTGCTCCCGAACGCCGGTGGACCTGGGGGCCCTCGACCGGGCCGGGCGACCGTAAGCTGCGCTTCTGCCGGCACGAGCAGTGATAGGCCTTGGCCCTGAGGTGGCCGGTAGGCCGCGCGCCTCCATGGCGGACTCCTTCGATGACTCCGATGCCGGCGGGTCGTCGACGCCGTGATCCGACCGATGTCGTGTGCCCACCCCGCACCCGGCCGGTGGGGAGGCGCCGGTAAGGCAGCCTCCCCACCGCTCTAACGGTCAGGGTGTGCTGGGGTCGAGGTAGCTGCCGCCGAAGATGTCGGTGCCCCCGAAGCGGGCGCCCCCGACGGGCGGGCAGTCCTGGTTGGGTGCCGGTGGCGGGATCGGGCTGCCGTCGACCAGCGACTGCCGGAAGGCGTTGATGGCGCCGCAGACGGCGGCGTTGCGGCTGTCCACCCACACCGCGGCGGCGAACTCGCGGGTCGCCACCGCGTAGTTGTAGTCGCCGAGGAACTCGGTGGCCAGGCCGTTGGCGCTGGACCCGCGGCCGTCACCGACCGCCCCACGGTGCAGGGTGGTGAAGGCACCGACGGCGCCAGTGGCGAGAGTCACGTCGGCGTGCCGCACGACGCCGAGCATGCGCCGCGGATCGGCCGTCGACGTCCGCCACGGGTCCAGGTGGGCGTTGTAGACCAGGTACACGTCCCGACCGTCGGGGGAGATGGCCACCGCCGCGAAGTTGGCCCGATCGGTCCCTTCGGAGGCGACCACCCTGGAGCTGTAGCTGTCCCCCCCGTCGGTCGACCAGACCACGAACGCCTTCTCGTTGTTGACTCCGAGGCTGTCGTCGGCCCAGGTGATCACGACCTGGTCGGTGGCATCGGCACCGGAGGGGGCGCCGGCGGCGATGTCGATACTCGGAAAGACCGGGGCGCGGGCGCCGGCGACCCCATCCACGGTGAAGCGGCCCTGGACCGGGTCGAGCTGGCCGATCTGGGTCACGGTCACGATCGGCCGGGGCCGCTCGAAGTTCTGGCCGCCATCGAAGGACCGGGCCTGGAAGAACACGCCCTCGCGGGTCTGGATGTCGGTGCCGACCCACACCACATACACGGTGCCCTGGCTGTCGGTGCGGATCCCGCAGCCTTGGCGGCCACCGATCTGGGCGTTGTTGGTCGCCGCACTCAGCTGCCGCTGCCGCCAGGTCGCCCCGCCGTCGGTGGAGCGGGCGAACAGCACCGGCTCCGGCGCCCCCGCACCAGCCCCGCGGAAGCCGACGTTGCAGACATACACGTTGCCGAAATGGGGGCTGGACTCGGCCTGGTCGGCCCACAGCTGCTCCTTGTCGCTGAACAGCGCCGAGCTCTGGCGGGTCACGATGACCGGGTCCATCCAGGCGTCGTTGTCCCCGGCCACCGCGCCGGCGATATCGTCGCTGCGCGACACCGCGATGGCGCCCTGGCCGCTGAAGCCCTGGCGGCCGGGGAAGTTGGTGGCGATGTTGGCGTAGTACAGCCGGGCCCCGTTGTCCCAGTCGAAGCCTCCGGTCGCGTCCGGTTGGGGGCCGAAGACCAGGGCCGGGTCGCCGTTGGAGACCAGGTCGTGCTCGAAGTAGTTGGGCAGCGTCCCGATCGGGCCAGCCGGGTCCGGCACGCATGGGGCAGGACCGAGGCAGCCGCGGGCCGAGAAGCCGGTGTAGGTCGGCTGGGTCCAGGTGGTGCCGCCGTTGGCGGAGAACTGCACCCCGGTAAC
>DATHIG010000481.1:0-6643 GCA_035490035.1 Actinomycetes bacterium | reverse complement strand
GGGCGGGCGGCTGACCGCGGAGCCCGGGCCGCAGGGCGGGTTCCGGGTCGAGGCCCACCTGCCGCTGGGGGGCGCTCGATCATGATCAGGGTGTTGCTGGCCGACGACCAGGCCCTGGTGCGCGCAGGGTTCCGTGCCCTGCTCGACGCTCAGGACGACATCGAGGTGGTGGGGGAGGCGAACGACGGCGAGGAAGCCGTCCGACTGGCCTCGCAGCTCGTCCCGGACGTGGTGCTCATGGACATCCGCATGCCCGGCACCGATGGGCTGGAGGCGACCAGGAGGATCGTCCACGACGCGCGGCTCGACCGTGTCCGCATCGTCATCCTCACCACCTTCGACGTCGACGAGTACGTCTTCGAGGCGCTGCGTGTCGGTGCGAGCGGGTTCCTGGTCAAGGACACCGACCCCGGCGAGCTGGTCCACGGTGTGCGGGCCGTTGCCCGCGGTGATGCGCTGTTGTCCCCAGGCGTGGCCCGCCGGCTGATCTCGGCGTTCGCCGGCCGGGGAGGGGAGCAGGTGCTCCCCGCAGGGTCGGAGCTGGGTCGGGTCCTGGCCACCGTGATGTTCAGTGACATCGTCTCGTCGACGGAGCGCGCGGCGGAGATCGGCGACCGGCGATGGCGTGACCTGCTGGACCGCCATGACTCGGTGATCCGCCGGGAGCTTGCCCGGCACGGAGGACGCGAGGTCAAGACGACGGGTGACGGGTTCCTCGTCCTGTTCGATGGGCCCGCCCGGGCGATCCGCTGCGCCGTGGCCATCCGGCAGGAGCTCCGGGCCGAGGGCGTCGAGGTTCGCATCGGCCTGCACGCCGGCGAGGTCGAGCTGCGGGGCGACGACGTGGGCGGGATCGCCGTTCACCTCAGCGCCCGGGTGACCGCGATCGCCTCGCCGGGGGAAGTGGTGGTGTCCAGCACGGTCAGGGACCTCGTGGCCGGGTCGGGGATCGGGTTCGTCGATCGGGGTGAGCACGACCTCAAGGGAATGCCGGACCGATGGCACCTCTATTCCATCACCGCACCCGTCCCCGCGTGATCCGCCCGCAGCAGACGGACGGCGAACGCCTGCGCCTCCACGAGCCCCCGAACCCCCGGTCGCCCCGGTCGGGGCACGGGCCATCTCGCCCGGCCCTGCTGTTCCGAGAGCGGCCTACATTCCGTGCGCGGCATGCGCGGCGTCGGCCCAGCCGAGCACGAACGGGGCCATCATCCCGAAGGTCATCGCCACGTGCGCGACAACCAGCGCCGCCCACGCCCACCACGTCCGCGCTCTGGCGCTGCCACCGTTGAACGTGAGCGTGGCCAACACCAGGATCGGCACGGCGGTGAGCACGTATCCGCCGACCGCGATCAGGTCGACCGGGCCGCGCCATCCGCTCCCGTCGGTGAGCGGCACGACCGCCCACCGGACGAGATAGACCGATGCGACGGTGAGGTAGACGGCCAGGAACGCGACCGCCGCGCGGCCCAGCCGACTGGGGAACAGGCCGAGTGCAGCGGGAAGCAGGCCGAGATAGATGACCGCGAACGGCACCGCCATGAAGAGCAGCAGGTTCCACGGCTGGTTGGCCATGAGCAGGCCCATGTAGTGGGTGGGGGTGGTGGTCATGCGGCCGGCGGCGGTGATGTCGGGCAGCACCATCGCAGCCGCCAGGGCGATCACGGCGGCGGCGACAGCGACGGCCAGGCCGGGTAGGAGCGGCCGGGCGGGGGCGGCATGGGCGCCGCTTGCCCGAGGTCGGAGTGTGGTGGCCATCGAAGGCCTCCCTCCAAATGGGACTGAACCTACAAAAAGGATGATAAAGAACGTTATCTCTCTTGACTAGTGCCAACCGGCACGAAGGCGACGAGCCGGGCGGCTCGAGCAAAGCTGATGGGGCGGGCAGGCTGAGAATCCCTCCAGCGCCTCACCTGCCTGCCCGGTGGCCGGCCGCTCCCCCACGGCGGCCGGCCACCCGGGGCAGGCCCGGCCGGGCGGCGACCCCCTGGCGCCCGGTGCCCCCCCGAATGAGCGCGGCCCCTGCATACGTTCGCGACCCCGAATCGAACCCCGATGGCCGCTCTGGTTCGCGGCTGGACGCTACCGTCGGGCGACCTGCTTGTCGTGAGTAGTCGATTACTCTATGGGGCGGATCGGCCGGTATAGGATGGCCGCGTGGATATGTCGTGGCCGCTGGTCGGGCGCCAGGTCGAGCTTGAGGCGCTGGTCGCTGACGTCAGGGATGCCCGAGGTGGCGGCGTGGTGCTTGCTGGGGCTGCCGGGGTCGGCAAGACCCGGGTGGCCAGAGAGGCCCTGGCGCGGGTCCAGGCGGCGGGCCGCGATGTGGAGTGGGTGGCCGCGACCCGGGCGGCCGCCTCGATCCCGTTCGGGGCGGTCTCCCACCTGCTGCCGGCGGCCCAGCACCTGGGCGATGACCGTCTGAACACCCTGCGTCGGGCCGCGGCCCTGATCGCCGAGCGGAGCCGCGGGCGACCGTTGGTCCTCGGTGTCGACGACGCTCACCTGCTGGATGACGCCTCGGCCGCGCTGGTGCACCTCCTCGCCCTCCGCGGCCTCGCGGTGCTGCTTGTCACGGTCCGGACCGGGGCGCCGGCCCCCGACTCGGTGGTCGCGCTGTGGAAGGACGGGCTTGCCCGCCGCCTGGACCTGCCGGCGTTGGCGCCAGCGGCGACCGCGGAGCTGCTGGGCCGTGCCCTGGGTGGAACGGTTGACGGGGTGACCAGGCTGGAGATGCTACGGGTGTCAGAGGGCAACCCGCTGTACCTGCGCGAGCTCGTCCTGGGCGGGCGCGAGACCGGCGCGCTGCACCAGGTCGAGGGGGTCTGGCGGTGGACGGGTGGGCTGGCCGGCGCAACCCGGCTCGCCGAGCTTGTCCAGGCCCGCCTGGACACCCTTGCCGAAGCGGCCAGAGCGGCCGTTGAGCTGGCCGCCTGGGGCGAGCCCCTGCCCGCCGGCGTGCTCCAGCGGCTGGTCGACCGGCCCGCGATCCAGGCTGCCGAGCAGAGCGGCCTGCTGGTGCTGGAGCGGTCCGGCCGTCGCATCCTTGCCCGCCTGGCCCACCCGCTGCACGGCGAGGTGCTGCGAGCCACCCTGCCGGTCGGCCGGGCCCGGGCGGTCGCGGAGCGACTGGCGGCCAGCTTCGACGCCGGCCCCCTGCGACGGCGGGACGATCTGCTCCGGGTGGGGACCTGGCAGCTGGAAGCAGGCGTGGCCGCCCGCTCAGGCTTGCTGCTGAAGGCGGCCAGGCAGGCGACCGCCCGCTTCGACCACGAGCTGACTGAGCGCCTGGCCCGCGCCGCGGTGGACGCTGGCGGTGGCGCGACCGCGGTGCGGGTCCTGGCCGAGGCGCTCGAGTGGCAGGGCCGCCACGCCGAGGCGGTGGCGGTGATGGACGGCGAGCCGCCCGTGCAGGATGCCGAGCGGGCCCGCTGGGCGAGCATCCGGGGCGGGAACCTCTACTGGGGGCTGGAGCGGACCGCCGAAGCCGAGGAGGTCCTCCAGCAGGCCGCGCTGGCCGAGGAGGGCGGTGGGGACGCGGTCGCCATGCTGGCCTGGATCCTGCTGTTCGACGGGCGCCTGCGGGAGGCCGTGGCGGTCGCGGGCCGGGTCCTCGACCAGCCCGAGGCGCCAACCCAGGCGCTGGTCTGGGCTGCGACCGCGGCCGTACCGGCTCTGGGGGCGCTTGGCCGGCTCGGTGAGGCGCTGGCCGTGGCCGACCGGGGGCTGGCGGTGGCCAGGGCGCACCCGCAGGAGCTGCCCTGGGGGGAGACCCAGCTCAGCCTGGTCCGCTGCCAGGTGCTCCTCGGCGCCGGGCGGCTGGCCGAGGCCAGGGCGATCGCCGAAGCCGGCTACCAGGCCGCGGTCGCCGACCGCTCACCCGAGCGGACCGGAGGGTGGGCGGGCTTCCGCGGCCTGGTCGCCAAAGCCGAGGGTCGCATCGCCAGCGCCGAGGCGTTGTTGCGGGAGGCGGTCGCCCTGCTCGATGCGCAGGACCCCTATCGGTTCATGCGCTGGTGTCTGGCCGAGCTGGCCAGCGTAGCCGCCCTGACCGGCGACCAGCGCGCGGCGGCGGGTTGGCTGGACCGGGCCGACGCCCGCGGCGGCGAGACCAACCGCTTCTTCGACCCCTGGGTGCAGCTGGACCGGGCCTGGGTAGCAGCCGGTGCCGGCGAGCTGACCAGGGCAGTCCAGCTGGCCACCCAGGCGGCCGAGATGGCCAGGGCTTCGGGGCAGTTCACGTTGGAGGCGCTCGCGTTGCACGACGTGGCCCGCCTCGGCGCTGCCGCCGGGGTCCGGCAGCGGCTGGAGGAGCTGGCCGGCCTGCTGGAGGGGCCGCTGGCGCCGGTCCTGGCTACCTCGGCGGTCGCGCTGGCCACCAGGGATGGGGGAGCCCTTGACCGGGTCGCGGCCGCCTTCCAGGACCGGGGGGCGCTGCTGCTGGCGGCCGAGACGGCCACCGCTGCCGCCCGCGCCCACCAGGCCGCTGGCCGCGACGCCAGGGCCAATGCCTCCCGGGAGCGAGCTGCCGCCCTTGCCGCCGCCTGCCAGGATGCCCACACCCCTGGCCTCGGCCTGGACGCGTTGACCTCGGTGCTCACGCCGCGTGAGCGGGAGGTGGCCATGCTGGCCGCCGCCCGCACCTCCAGCCGCGCCATCGGCGCCCGGCTCGGCCTGTCGGTCCGCACGGTCGACAACTACCTGAGCCGTACCTACACCAAGCTCGGCATCTCCAGCCGGACCGAGCTGGCCGCGCTGCTCGAGGTCCGGACGTCGCGGTAAGCCGGGGAAGGGGGGCCGGTCCGCGACGCGAAGGGGGGCAGGCCAGCGTCAGCCGACCAGGACGCTACCGGCGGCCGGTGGTGCGTGAAATGGGGGCCTCTCCCCAGGCGACCAGCCCATGCTCCATGGCGAACAGCGCGGCCGCCGCCCGGGTGGAGACACCGATCTTCCCGTAGGCGTTCTGGATGTGGCGGTCGGCGGTCTTGATCGAGATCCCCAGGGCGCGGGCGACCTGCTTGGTCTGCAAGCCGCGCGCGAGCAGGCCGATCACCTCGGCCTCGCGCTCGGTCAACCGCGCCGGCCGCTCGATCCGCGGGACGCGCTGGCCAGACGCCTCAAGCACCGCGGTGACCGCGTCGGCGTCCAGTCGTCCGGCGCGCGCCTCCTGGCTGAGTGTTTCGGCGGCCTCCATTGGCGGGAGCGCGTGGCGCTGCGGCCGCGGCTCGGTCATCGCGTGGTACGCATCGGCGGCGGCGAGCAGGCGGGCGGGCCGCGTGAGCGCCGCGGCCGTCGCTCCTCGGTGGTAGCCAGAGCCGTCGAGACGCTCGTGGTGGGAGGTGGCGACAGGCGCGAAGGCGGCAAGGAACGGGGAGCGGGTAAGGACCCGCTCGGTGTGATAGGCATGCAACCTGACCCGCTCCCAGTCATCTGGCGTCAGCGGCGCGGCCTTCTGCCAGATGCGGACAGGGACGGCCACGCGCCCCAGGTCGTGAACGAGCGCTCCGCGCCGGATCCTTGCCAGGTCGCCGGCGTCGAAGCCCCAGCGCCGAGCCGCCGCCGTCGCCAGCTCGGCGACGCCGCTCGAGTGGCCGACCAGGTACGGCGAGGCAAGGTCGGCAAAGTCGCCCATCGCCGCCAGCGCACGGTCGATCGCCTCGTCCTCCAGCGTCAGATGCGGGGTCGGTTCGCAGGCGAGCGTCTCCTCCCACGCCGACCTCTCGTCATCGAGGGCAAGGATCTCTTCGGCCTCATCCGCAAGCCGCTTGGCGATGGCCGGATCGAACGCGCCTCCGGCGCGCTCGCCCACGACGCGAGCCGCGAACACCGAGCCGCCCAGCATGCGCTGGAAGGCAGCGTCGCGAGCCACGTGCACGATCCGCACAGGCAGCGGGATCTGGTCGCGCCTGGCACGGCCGGGCTCGCCGCCGCCATCCCAACGCTCGCCAACGTGGGCGAACAATGCCGACACAGGGGCCGGGAGACCGAGTCGGTCGGTCAGCATCTGCCCTACCTCGCAGACTGCGGCCACCACCCGCTTGAACTCCCGGGCGAGCCTCGGGAGCCCCCGCGCGCTCTGCCAGGCGCGCACCAGCGGCGCACCACCCGGTGGCGCCACGGCGCGCAGCATCCCCCCCATCATCTGTGGCCGTGACCCGAACCTGACCGGCGTGGCGTAGGTGGTGAGCCCGTCCTCGCCGAAGATCTCGGCGGCGAGCTCCGCGTCGGCGGTGCAGCCGACGTAGAACAGCAGGCACGCATAGTAGGTCTGCGAGGCCGTGTCCGCGTCGACGCCCAATCGCTCGCCGAGCCGCATCGCGAACACCGTGCTGTGCAGGCCGTGCTCGAGGAGCACACACCGATGCCGAGGTCCGTCGCCAGCGACAGAGCCGCGATCACCTCCGCGGCACGGACCCGGTCTCCACCTTGCGATGCTTCCCCTGGCACGTTGCGACCAGCCCTGAGCTCAGTGTTCGGTCGGTCTGTCGGGTTCTCTCTACAAGACGATCTTCTCGTGTCGACGCTTCCAGGCATGGTTTCGGTCGATTTGGGCAACTATGCTACCTAAGCCTCGCGAGAGCATTCGCTAACTCCCCTACAAGGACTGGTCCCCACCAAGGAGGAGACGCATGCGGAGGTTCAG
>DATHIG010000480.1:0-3980 GCA_035490035.1 Actinomycetes bacterium | reverse complement strand
GCGCACGTCGACCACCTGGAGCACAGGCAGTGGGCGCTCCAGGTGGACCCGCCGCCGACGGAGCCCGGCGAACTCGCCGAACCGTAGCCCGGTGCCGAGCAACGCCAGCACGTGATCCCACCAGAACGCCGCGGCCGAGCGGCCGCACCTCCTCCCGCCGGGCCCAAGCCGTCGCGTGGTGGTGAAGATTCGGGGGAGCGTCGCCGACCAGGCCCGGGCGGCCGTGCTGGTCCTGCAGGGGCACGGCCAACCCACCGCCACCTTGGCCGGCTACGTCGAAGACGCCATCCGGGAGCGCCTCGAGCGTGACCGGGCCGAGCTCAACCAGGGCGAGGACTTCCCGCCCGTGACCGACCACTTGCGCCCCGGTCGGCGGATCGGCGGGTAGCGGGCTTGTCCACAGTGGTTTCCGTCTTGCGCGCATGCTATGAAAGCAGGTGCGGCGATTAAAAGGGAGGCAAGCGGCATGACAAAGGTCTATCTCGCCCTCCTTCGTGGTATCAACGTCGGCGGCAAGAACAAAGTACCGATGGCGGAGTTGAAGGCGTGCTTTGAGGAGCTGGGCTGCGAGAACGTTCGAACGTATATTGCAAGCGGCAATGTGATGTTTGAGTCAAATAAGAGTTCCGCTGAGTTGACTGAGGAGATTCAGAAAGCTTTACCATCCAAATTTAGATTGGATAGCGAGCTCATAAGGATTTTGGTACTTTCACGCGATCAGCTACAGAAGGTCATCGACCAAGCTCCGAAGGGCTTCGGAACCGAGCCTCGTAAGTACCACTCAGATGCCATTTTCTTGATCGGCATTCCCTCGGATGAAGCTATCAAAATCTTTAACCCAAGAGAAGGCGTTGATAAAGTCTGGCAAGGAGATTTGGCCATCTACTCGCAGCGCCTCTCCGCTCAACGTACTAGAAGCCGCCTTTCAAAAATCATGTCCAGCCCTCTCTATAAACAGATGACCATCCGCAGCTGGGATACCACAGCAAGACTATTGGAGTTAATGAATGCTACGGAACGCTAAAGGGGCTCGCCTCTTCGGATGACATGATCGGGGCTTTGCTGGCGGCCTGGGCGGTATGACAGCTGAGCCGTTCGGCAAGGCCGAGGGTGATCCACT
Organism: Actinomycetes bacterium; assembly: GCA_035490035.1. Taxonomy (GTDB): domain Bacteria; phylum Actinomycetota; class CALGFH01; order CALGFH01; family CALGFH01; genus CALGFH01. Next base: position 2,860 of record DATHIG010000480.1, on the reverse strand, counting down.
CATCGCGGCGGCGGCGCAGGGTGGTCGCCGAGCAGGTCGGATCGGCGATGCGGCGGTAGCCGCAGCCACAGACCAGGATCTGGATGAGTTTGTCGAAGACGACCCGGTCGGGGACGCGCGGGCGGTGGCAGCCGAGCGGGTGGTGAACCTGGCGAGTGCGCAGCAGGGCAGCGAACTGGACCCACAATGGTTCCAGGATCGACGGTGGCAGGGCAGGCACGAGTCCTCCAGATGAGCACGGGTGGAACGGCTCGGTGATCGTCGCGGCTGGTGCCCGCCTTGTTCCGGCTCGCCGGCTCGCGAACCATGGCCCGGGCAGTGACCGCCAGCTTCTCGTGGCGGGCCACACCCGGCGGAACCGCTTGGGCCCGCCCTACCGAGCGCTCCACGCGGTTACGCGCCAATGGCGCCGCCCGGCGGTGGCGAGATCACCAGCGGCCCGCCGCCACCCTCAACTCGCAGGTCCAGCGCGCTGCGCAGCCCCCAGCTGCGTCCGCCTGCAAGCGGCTGCTCCGATCGCATTCGCGCCTTGACGAGCCAGAAACCAGCAAGGAAGGTCGTCGTGCCGGGCTGGAGCTGTCCGTTGGAGGGCCATGGATGTGCCCGCAGGCCAGTCGACGCCAACGAGCGCTCCGGTCCACCCCACCCTCCGGGAGGCTGTCCGGTCGCCACCTCAGCGGCGGCCCTGAGGTTCCGGACGCATCCAGGACCTGGTAGCAAGAGCCCATCGCGGCTGTCGCAGAAACGACCGATTCTGCGACGTCTGGCTGCTAGGCTCGGTCGTCATCCTGGGCAAGCGGCCAGGACGACCCACACTGGCTAGGCGGCGGCCTTCTGGGCGAGCGGAGCGCGGGTCACGGGGCTGCTCCCCCTGGTCCTGCATCCTCGGCAGCGGGAGGCGCTTGAGGTGAGGGCGTTGGCGGTCGGGGCCGTCAGGTCGGCGTTGGCCGGGTCGGCGGTTGCTCCTGCTCTTGGTCTTGCGGCGGGGGCCTGCGCGGCTCGTGCCGGAGGAAGAAGGTCAAGCCGGCGATGACGGCGCCGATCCCGACCCCGAACCCGAGCAGATCGCGCTGTCCGTCCCAGGTCACGATCTGGCCCAGGAACACCACCGACAGGACCGTGATGACCAGACCGATGAGCTTGCGCTCCAGGTCACCGACGTCGTGCACCAGCAGCCAGCGGGGCAAGGGCATCATCATGCTGGTGAAGAACAGCTGGTACAGCCCGACGGCGATGACGAACAGCACCGTGCCGATCAGGAACAGGTCGACCACCTCGATGACCGTGAGGCGCAGCTCGGCGCCCCACTGGTTGCTGATGCTGCCGTGGCGGACGAGCTCGACCACGAAGACGACGATCTGCACGGTCCCGTAGAGCATCACCAGGGCCGCCGCCAGCAGGGTCGACAGCACGGCGAAGTAGAACAGGTAGCGGGTATGGCGCAGGTAGCCGAGCAGCCGCTGGGCCCGACTGGCGGCAGCCGGGCCGGTTTGGTATGTCGCCGGTGTCGTGTCCTTCGTCCGCGCCACGCCACGCTCCTTGCTGCTCTGCTTGACGGCGGCTGCGCCAACGCCTGGGAACCACAGGGTACGTGCTGGAGCGGCTAGGCCGGCCGACCGGGCATGAACGGTCACTGAGCATTCAGAGGTGCTCGCGCACCGCCCCTGCCACCGCGGTCAGCTTGTCGGGGTTGAAGACGCTGTAGACCGCGCGCACCCGGTCGCCCTGCTCGGTGAGGTCCACGACCACGACCCCGAACAGCTGGCCGCCCATGAACACCAGCGCCGCCGGTCCGCCGTTCACCTCCGCGTAGTCGATGACCAGGTCGGCGGTGCGGTACCTGGCCGAACCCGTGGCCAGCAGGCGCGCGACCTTGTCGCGGCCCTGGACCACGCGCCGTGCGGCTCCCAGCCTGCCGCCGCCGTCGCTCCACAGGGTCACGTCGGGGGCGAGCACCTCCAGCAGGCCGTGCAGGTCGCCCCCGACGGCCGCGGCCAGGAACCGCTCGGTGGCGGCCCTCTGCGCCGACGGGTCGGGCTGGTAGCGGGGGCGGCGGGCCTGGACGTGCTCGCGGGCGCGGTGGGCGAGCTGGCGGACCGCGGCCGGGCGGCGCCCCAGAATCGCCGCGATCTCGGCATGCTCGTACCCGAAGACCTCGTGCAGCACGAACACCGTGCGCTCCAGCGGCGTCAGCGTCTCCAGCACCACCAGCATGGCCATCGACACCGCCTCGGCCCGTTCCGCGCTGTCGGGGCCGTCGGTCCCGGTGGCCAGCGGCTCGGGCAGCCACGGCCCGACATAGGTCTCGCGGTTGCGGCGCGCCCGGCGCAGCCGCGACAGCGCCTGGTTCACGGCGATCCGCAGCAGGTAGGCGCGCGCGTTGGCGACCTCCTCGCGCCCGCTGGACGCCCAGGCCAGCCAGGTGTCCTGCAGGACGTCCTCAGTGTCGGAGACGGTCCCGAGCAGGTTGTAGACGACCGAGAACAGCAGCTGCTTGAGCTCGACGAAGCTCGCGGTCGTTTCCAGGACGCTGGTCCTTTCCCCGCCCGCTTTGGCGGCCGAGCGATCGTGGTGCACAGCTGGCGACCCCTGCCTGGTTCTCCGTTCCGATGTTCCACCATGGAGACGTGCGGCGGCCTACGAGTGTGACGTGCGGGGCCGTCGTGCCCCGCACGTCCTTGGCTCAGCGAGCGAGCGCCGCGGCTTCGGCGTCGATCTGGTCGAGCTCGACGTCGCGCTTGCGGGCCAGGCTGCTGGGCCACCAGATCCAGCGGCCGACGTCCAGGTTCAGGGCGGTGACCAGCACCGAGCGGACGATGAAGGTGTCAAGCAGCACCCCGAAGGCCACCGCGAAGCCGAT
>DATHIG010000479.1:0-2958 GCA_035490035.1 Actinomycetes bacterium | reverse complement strand
GCCTGTTCGTCCTCCTGCTGTCCACCGTCCGGTCCTGAACCCGCTCAGCGCTTGCCTACCTCGTCAAGCCCCGCTAGATCGAGGACGACGACGTGTCAAGCTGCCAGTGACATGGGACCACTCGAGGGAGTACGGGTCGTCGAGCTGGCCGGGATCGGGCCGGGGCCGTTCTGCGCCATGCTCCTGGCCGATATGGGCGCCGAGGTGCTGCGGGTCGAGCGGCCGGCGTCCGGCCCGCCGGCCTGGCCGACCCTGTTCGCCAGGGGGCGGCGCCGCCTCGCGGTCGACCTGAAGCACCCGGAAGGAGCCGGGGTGGTCCTCGACCTGGCCGCCGCGGCCGACGCCCTGGTCGAGGGGTTCCGGCCGGGAGTGGCCGAGCGGCTCGGGATCGGCCCGGAGGCCTGCCTCGCCCGCAACCCGCGGCTGGTCTACGGGCGGGTCACCGGCTGGGGACAGGAGGGCCCGCTGGCCCATGCGGCCGGCCACGACATCGACTACGTCGCGCTGGCCGGGGCGCTGCATCCGGTCGGGCCCGCCGGCGGCCCGCCGGTGCCGCCGCTCAACCTGGTCGGGGACTTCGGCGGGGGCGGGATGCTGCTCGCCCTCGGGGTCGTCGCGGCCGTGCTGGAGGCCGGCCGATCGGGCCGGGGGCAGGTGGTGGACGCGGCCATGGTCGACGGGGCGGCGCTGCTCACCACCCAGCTGCACGAGCTGCTGGCGGCCGGGCTCTGGACCGACCGGCGTGGCGTCAACCTGCTCGACGGCGGGGCGCCGTTCTACGCGGTGTACGAGACGGCCGACGGACGCCACCTGGCGCTGGGAGCGCTCGAGCCCGGGTTCTACGCCGACCTGCTGGAGCGGGTCGGGCTCGACGACGCCGACCTGCCGGGCCAGCTCGACCGGGACGGCTGGCCGGTCCTGCGGGAGCGCCTGGCCGCGCTGTTCCGGACCAGGACCCGCGACGAGTGGTGCCGGCTGCTCGAAGGGACCGACGCCTGCGTGGCTCCAGTGCTCTCGCTGGCCGAGGCCCCTGCCCATCCCCACAACCAGGTCCGGAGCACCTTCGTCGAGGTCGGCGGGGTCGTGCAGCCAGCACCGGCACCCCGCTTCAGCCGCACCCCCTGCGCCCGCCCCGAACCGCCGGTCGGCCCCGACGACAACCCCGAACCGACCCTGGCCGCCTGGGGCCTCCCCACGGAGGCGGTCGCCCGCCTCCGGTCGGCCGGCGCGATCCAGTAGGTCTAGGCGGCGAGCCAGTCGTCAACCGCGGACAGCCAGCCGTCGAAGGCCTCGCGGTGGACGCTGTGGCCGGCGGGCAGGACCCGGGTGTTGCCGCTCCCGACCGCCTCGACGGCCAGCTTGCGGTCCAGGCCGACCAGGTTGGAGCCGAGCGCTTCGGTGGCCAGCAGCATGAGGGTGGGGAGGTCGGCGGCGGTGAGCAGGGCGGCGAGGTCGAAGGGGACGCCGAGGCGGAGGGCGGCGGCGATCGCGGGGCCGTCGCAGTCGGCCAGGTCGGCCACCCGGCGCTCGGCCTCGCCGGGCGGCCAGCCGGGGTTGGCCGCCTCCAGGTCCCGGCGGAGCGCCTCCGGCTCGGTGGCGGCCCGGCGGACGTCGGTCTCGATGCCAACGGCCAGCCCGGCCCAGTCGACCGAGCCCGGCCCGGGCGGGTCCTCGACCACCAGCCGCCGGGCGAACCCGGGCCGCCCGCCCACCAGCTCCAACGCCACCAGCGCCCCGAGCGAATGCCCCACCAGCAGCTCCACCCCGGTCCCGCGGGCGGTGACCGTCTCGGCGACGTCGGCGGCCAGGTCGGCGGCGGAGAGGCCGGCGACGGTCCGGGGGCTGGAACCGTGACCGCGGAGGTCGACGGCCAGCACCCGGAAGCCGCGATCGGCGAGGGCGGGGCCGACCCGCCACCAGGTCCGGGAGGACGAGGTCACCCCGTGGACCAGCACCGCCAGCGGCCCGGTGGGACGGGAGGGGTCGGGACCGATCCAGGTACGGGTGGCGAGCAGGGTCACCTCAGGCGCCCGCCACCGTCATCTGGCCGATGAGGAGGCTGGAACCGCCGATCGAGCCGGTGGTGAAGCGCAGGTCGGAACCGACCGCCTCGATGCCCTTGAGGATGTCGAGCAGGTGGGCGGCGACGGTTGCCTCCCTGACCGGCTCGGCCAGCTCGCCGTTGCGGAACCACAGGCCGCTGACACCGACCGAGAAGTCGCCGGTGATCGGGTTGGCGCCGGAGTGGACCCCGGAGACGTCCTGGACCAGCAGGCCTTCGCCGGCCCGGGCCAGGAGGCCGGCCTGGTCGAGCTCGCCGGGCTCCAGGAACAGGTTGTGGGCGGAGACCCCTGGCGAGCTCTTGAACGAACCCCTGCGGGCGTTGCCGGTGGAGCTGGCGTCGCCTCTGGCGGCGGTGGCGGTGTTGTGGAGGAAGCACTCGAGCACGCCGTCGTCGATCAGCACGGTGCGCCGGGTGGGGACGCCCTCGCCGTCGAACGGGGCCGCGCCGGGCCCGGCGACCAGGCGACCGTCATCGATCAGGCGCAGGCCGGCGGCCCCGACCTGCTCGCCGAGCCGGTCCGCGAACAGGCTGCGCCGCTTCTGCACCTCCTCGGCCGACAGCCCGGCCAGCAGCACCCCGAGCAGGCTCGGGGCGACCATCCGGTCGAGCACCACCGGCACCGTCCTGGTCGCCGGCTTGGCCGCGCCCAGCATCCGCACGGCGCGGTCGGCCGCCTCGCGCGCCACCGGTCCCGGGTCGAGCTCGTCCAGGGCGCGGGCGGCGTCGACGCCGTAACCGACCTGGCTCTGGCCGTCCTCGGTGGCCATGGCGATGGAGAGGCACCAGGCGTGGGTGACCGCGAACGACCCCTTGACCCCGATCGAGGATGCGATGGCGACCTCGCCGACCACGTCGCCGTAGCGTGCCGACTCGACCTGGGTCACCTTGGGGTC
>DATHIG010000478.1:0-2353 GCA_035490035.1 Actinomycetes bacterium | reverse complement strand
ACATTGCCGCCTTGTTGACAGCACCCAGGAGGTAACCGCGTGCCTACCCTCTGCAGGGTGTACCCAGCTCTTGGAGGTTCCGCAAGCGGAACGTCCAGCGGGACGGCTGGCTGCTGTTTGACGTGGTCGGCGTTCTACTGCAGCGAGTCGTCTCGTCGGATCGGCCAAGCCTCAAGACTGGCGGTGCGCTGCCTTACCTCCACGAGATGCCGGGCTGTCCGCGATCAAGGATGAGGATCATCTTCACAACGAAGGGAGTCTCAGGCATCACGGGGCCGGTTCAGTCTTGGTCGTGTGGGGCCGCGGTTGGGGCGGTCGGCTCGCCACCATTCGGGTGGCGAGCCGAGCAGCCCACGGGGTTGGTGGAAGCGGTTCAGTCGGTGGTGATGACGACCTTGCCGAGGGTGCCCTGGCCGAAGGTGTCGAAGGCGGCCTGCGCCTGGTCCAGCGGGAAGACCTGCTGGACGGTCACGGTTGCCTTGCCGCTGGCCAGGCCGTGGCTGACCCGGTCGAGCATCTCGCGGGTGGGGTTGGCGTATACCGGGACCACGGTCGCTGTCTGGGAGGGCACCTGGTCCGGGCTCTGCACGAGGGTGGAGATGAACCGGCCTCGGTCACGGACCAGTTCGACAGCGCCCGGGTCCCCGGCGAGGTGGGCGAGGACGTTGACCCCGTCCGGTGCTATCGCGCGGACCCGGGAGGTCAGGTCACCGGTGTGGTCGACTGTTGCGTGGGCGCCGAGCCGGGTGACCAGCTCACGCTCGGCGTCGGTGTGCGCGGTGGCGATCACCCGAGCACCGGCGGCTGCGGCCAGCTGCACGACCTGGTTACCGACCCCGCCGGTCGCGCCGACGACGAGCACGATGTGGCCGGGCTCGAGGGTTGCCGCGTCGATGATGCCATAGGCCGCGGCCCCGGCCAGGCCGAGTGCGGCGGCGTCGGTGAACGAGATGCTCTCGGGCAGTGGAGCAAGGCCGACTGCGGTGGGGATCGTGACGTACTCGGCGAAGGACCCGTCACCGAGGTACGGCTTGGTGACCGTGCCGAACACCCGGTCGCCCACGGCGTAGCCGGTGACGCCGGCGCCGAGAGCGTCGACCTCGCCCGCGAAGTCCTTGCCGAGCACCAGCGGGAACCGGTGCTCTATGTAGTCCTTGGTGTAGCCGGCGGCGACGGCCAGGTCGAACCCGTTGATCGACGCGGCCCGAATCCGGACCCGGACCTCACCCTCCTTGGGCTCGGGGACATCCAGGTCGGTCAGGGTGGGTGCGGCGTCGAAGCCGGTCATGGCGATTGCGCGCATCAAGGTTTCTCCTTTGCAGTAGGTCGTGGCAGTTGGGTGGATGTCGAGGGTTGGTCAAAACGAGTACGGGCCGCGCCGACCTTGCTTACTCTCTTGAAACACCAGGCGCAAACGGAGCGCCTGCTCCGGCTGGCAAACCTTACCATGGCAAATGGAGCGCCTATTCCACTTGGGTAGGTAGGCTGGCTGCGATGAGCCACCCAGACGGGCCCGCAGGTAAGAAAGACTCCGGATGCGACCCGACCCTGCGCGCGGACGCGCAACGCAATCGCGGGCGGATCGTCGATGCTGCCCGACGCGTGTTCGCCGAGGACGGCCTGGACGCGTCCTTGAACGAGGTGGCCCGTCGTGCCGGTGTCGGGGTGGCGACCCTGTTCCGCCGGTTCCCCACCAGGGAGGACCTGATCGCCGCCACGTTCGCCGATCCGATGGCTGAATATGCGGCCCTCATCGAGACCGCGCTGGCAAGCCCTGACCCGTGGCACGGGTTCTGCGACTACGTGCGGGCGGTGTGTGCGATGCAGGCCGGCGATCGTGGCTTCACCGACGTGCTGACCCAGTCGTTCCCGAGCGCCAAGGAGTTCGCGGCCCAGCGCGACGAGGCTTTCCGCCGGTTCACCCAGCTCATCGACCGCGCGAAGCAGACCGGCGGCCTGCGACAAGACTTCGTCGCCGAGGACCTGCCAATGCTGCTCATGGCCAACGCCGGTGTGGTTGCCGCCACCGCCGGATCTGCTCCCGAGACCTCGCCCCGGCTGGTCGCCTACTTGCTCCAAGCCTTCGCCGCACAAGCCAGCGAGCCGCTCCCCGAGCCGTCCGCGCCGCAGCGTATGTACCGAGCCCTCCGCCACTTGGACAAGAGGACCGCGGACGACGCTGAGGCACGCTTCCCCCGGTCTCAGCGTGCTCTCGGCGATATAAGCGAACGTTCCGATCTCGACATCCCCGGGTAGCGGCAAAAACCGAGGGAACACACACACACACGCAATCAGAGTCAACCCCCGGAGTCGTAACGCTGACTATCGCCGTTGATTCGTGTCGTGCAAGACG
>DATHIG010000477.1:0-7302 GCA_035490035.1 Actinomycetes bacterium | reverse complement strand
CTGGCCGCGACGGCCAGGCGCAGGTCGGCCGGCTCCGACCAGGCGCCGAGGGGGATGAGCACCGCCCCGCGCTCGCGGGCCCGGGCGGCAAGGCGGCGAGCCTGGCCGGCCGGCAGCCCGGCCGGGGAGCGCACGAGCACGACGTCGACCGCGTCCAGGAGGGCGGCCACCACCGTCGGCCACGCCCTGGTAGCGGGGGCGGGGACAAGGGCCAGGCGCTCCAGGACGATGCCGGTCTCGGCCGCCGCCACCATCCCGAGGTCGGGCAGGCCGACCGCGGCCACCCAGGACCCGGCCGCCGACGCCCCGGCCACCAGCGCCAGGGCAAGGGCGGCGGAACGGCCGACGGCCACCGTGGTCCCCCGGCGCAGCCCCTGGCCTGGCAGCAGCGGCTGGAGCGCCGGGACCACCGGCAGCAGCCGCTCGCCGGCCAGGGTCACCCCCGGATCGCATGCCGCCCGGGAACTTCCCAGAGTGGTGCTAAAACCACTTTTAGTGGCCGTCATAGAGGTATGTTCGAACATATGTTCGAGACTGTCAAGGACCCTCCAGGCCTCCGCCTACCTGACCTCCCGTGGCTCCTGAGGCAGCGGCTCGCGCAGGTACTCGAGGAAGTCGCGGCCGTGGTAGTAGCGGGGCAGGCGCGCGACCTGGGCGAACCCGTGGCCCTGGTAGAAGCGGCGGTGGCGCGCGGTGTCGGGGCAGCGCAGGAAGCAGCGGCCGGCGCCCAGCTCGGCCGCCCTTGAGCAGAACAGCTCGACCAGGCGGCCGCCGAGCCCCTGGCCCTGGTGCGGCTCGGCCACCAGCAGGTCGTGCAGCCTGGCCATGCCGGCAACGGCCTCGCCGAGCGCGACCCCGACCAGCTCGCGCCCGGCCCTGGCCTCCACCACCACCGGCCGGCTGGTCCAGTCCAGGTCCTCGCCGAACAGGCGCCGGTCGGCCAGCGGCCACTCTCTGGCCAGGAATCCCCGCACCTCCGGGGTCTCGGCCGCAACCACCCGGCAGGCAACCACCGTTCGCATCGGCACATCTTCTATGATCGTGCCGCGCCGCACGCCAGCTCGAAGGGCGGGAGAGGAACCGGATGGACGTTCGCCTCACCAACGTCTACATCGCCGACGCCAGGCTCGTCGCCGAAGGGCTGGCCCAGCCCGAGGATGCGATGGCCGTGTTCGTCGGCCGGGCCGGCAAGGGGCGGGTCGCCCCGTTCGTCGTGCGCCGGTCCTACACCGGTGCCGGCGGCTGGTACCGGGAGGCCATGGCCGTGCTCGCGCCCAACGGCGACGTCGTCTGGCGCAGCCCGGAGCAGGCGCTCACCCTGCGCGGCTCCAGCAAGATCGACACCTTCACCGACGAGGTCCACGGGGTGCTGGTCGACTCCGACGAGGACCACGAGCTGGTCCTGCTGGTCGGCGGCGACGAGGTCGGCCGCGTCCCGGTGGCCGTGCTCGACGAGGACCCGCCCTGGTCGACCGGGCCCGACACCGCCGTGCTCGACGAGGCGCTCAAGAAGAGCACGGTGGCCTGGATCGAGGTGCCCGGCGACGGCGGGACCGGCGGGCGGGCCGTGCCCGTCTGGTACGGCACCCTGGACGGCCGCGTCTACGTCCTCACCGGCGGGTCCGAGCAGCACGTCCCCGGGCTGGCCGAGGCTGGTCAGGTGCTGTTGATCGCCCGTTCCAAGGAGCAGCAGTCGCTGGTCGCCGAGGTGGAGGCCTCCGCGCGGGTGGTCCAGCCGTCCGACCCGCTGTTCGACCGGGTCACCCCGGTGCTGCTGCCCCGCCGGCTCAACCTGCGAGACGGCGACCAGGCGGTGGACCGCTGGCGCAAGGAGTGCACCCTGGTCGAGCTCACTCCGTCGTCGATCCCGGTCGAGGTCTAGCCCCGGTGCCACGGGGTCGTTTCGCCCCTTCCGGGACGGGTAGGCAGACGCGAACCGAGTCAATCAAGCCAACGAGCCCGGAGGAGGGCCGCATGTTGCTCCGCAAGTCCAAGGCAAGCAAGGCCAAGGAGACTGTCAACGAGCAGGTTACCGAGCGGACCGACGACCTGATGGCCGCGCTCGAGGCGGCCAAGGAGGCGCTCGCCCGGGCCACCACCGCGGCCGGGCGCAAGGGCGCCGAGCTGGGTGCCGAGCTGGGCAAGGAAGCCAGCAAGGCCGCGGACAAGCTGCTGCCCGAGCGGGCCAAGCAGCGCCGCCGCGAGTCCGCCCGCCGGCGCCGGCGCCGGCTGATGGCCGGGGCTGCCGGGCTGGTCGGGGCTGGGCTGGTCGCCAGCCGGCTGGCCGGGTCCAAGGGCGAGGAGCTCCGGCAGGGCCTGAAGCGGCAGGGGGACAAGGCCGGTGGAGGCTGGGACCGGGTCGACGAGCCCGGCCACGACGCCGACGCGGCCTCGACGGCCGAGGTGACCCAGCTGCACCAGGGCAACGGCGCCACCACCAACCCGGCACGCACGCCGCCGAGCTAGGACGCCGGTCGCCCTGGTGGCGTTCAGCCCGTCTTGGCCCGGTACAGGCCGGTGCCCTGCTTGACCACGCGGCCCTCCTTGGCGAGGGCCGCGAGGCTCTTCACCACCACCCCGCGGACATCGGTGGTGGTGAACGGGTCGATCAGGCGCTGGGTGAGGGCCCGGTCGAGCACCACCGTCCAGTGGAGGGTCTCGTCGCCGGCCTCGTCGAGCACCAGCAGGCACGCTTCCTTGGGGTCCATGACCTGCCCAGCCTACCGCGCACGGCGCAGGTCGTAGACTTGTGTCGATGAGTCCGTCGATCGTTCCTGAGCCGTGCCCGCTCGACCTTGAGCTACGCCTGGAGCCCGGCGGCCGCTTCGTGTACGTCTCCGACCTGCACCTGACCGACACCGGGCCGATGGACGACTTCGAGGCCACCGCCGAGCTGTGCGAGCTGCTCGGCTCCCTGCACGGCCATCCCGGCCAGGTGCTGCTCGCCCTCGGCGGCGACATCCTCGACCTGCTCCAGGTCGGCGGCCCCCTCGAGGAGCGGGTGGCGCGGGCCCTGGACGGCCCGGCGGCGACCCCGATCGGCGGGGCCCTTCGCCGCCTGGCCGCCAGGCCTGAGGCGACCGTGGTGTACCTGGTCGGCAACCACGACTCGACCCTCGCCTGGGACGGGAGCTCCCGCAAGCTGGTCGCCGACCGGTTCGGGGTGAGCGAGTTCGCCCTGCATGCCCGGGTCCGGGTGGAACGTGCCGACGGGTCCGGCGAGGTCGTGGTCGTCGCCGAGCACGGCGACGCCCTCGACCGCTGGAACCGGCGCACCGACCCGTTCGACCCGCTGGACGTGCCCGTCGGCGACCACGTGGTCAACGAGTTCGTGAACCGCCTGGAGGCGGCCAGCGGTCGCTACCCGCAGCTGGCCCTTGACGAGGTCGACAACGTGCGGCCGGGGCTGCTGGTCCCCTGGTGGCTGGTCTCGAACTTCTTCTACAAGTTCATGGGCCGGGCCCTTCGCGACTTCGCGCTCCCGCTGGTGCTGCTGACGATCGCCCTCAACCTGGCCGTCGGGCTGCTGGTCGGCGACCTCGGCCGCATCGCCTACCTCGGCAACCGGGCGGTGCGCTGGGTGTCGTCGTTCGTGCTCACCAACCTGGCCCTGCTGGGCGTGCTGTCCACCTTCCTCGGCCGCAGCTTCCGCCGGGCGGCGGCCGCCTATGGGCTGCCATCGCCCGACGAGGCCACCGTCGAGGCCCAGGTCCCTCCGGCCGACCTGCCCGAGCTGCTGCGTCGGCGCGACCCGGAGGCGGCCGTGCTGCTCACCGGCCACACCCACGAGCCGCGCATCATGCGCCTGCCCGAGGGCAGGGTGGCGGTCGACGGGGGCTGCTGGGTCCGGGGGCTGGTCCCGGTGCGGACCTGGCTGTCGCTGCCGCCGGTGTTCGTCCCCACCTACCCGGTGAACTGGGTCGACATCCGGGCCACGGCCGAGGGCGTGGTGGTCGACCTGTGGGAGCGGCGCCTGGCCGTCGCCCGCCGCCTCGGCCGGATCGAACGGCTGGCCGCCCGCCGGCCCCTCCCCCCGGCCGACGCCGCGCCCGCCCAGGTGGTGGCCCGGGCGCTGGTGTGAGCGACCCCGATCCACGTTTCTCGTTGCGCAGGCGTGGGAATGGGAGGGGGGCCGCCTCAACCCGGTCGGCGGCGGCTATCCGCCCAGCCGGGGCAGGACCAGCTCGCCCACCAGGTCGAGCTGCTCGTCCTCGAACACCGAGAACGGCAGGCCGGCGAAGCTGCAGATCACCTGCTCGACACCACGCTCCTCCCAGCCCCTGAGCTGCCCGATCACCTCGTCGGGGGTACCGACCAGGCGGGAGGCGGCCCAGTCGCGCAGCTCGATCCCGTCCAGGATCCCAGCCGGCGTCCAGGCCTGCAGCCGGCGCCAGCGGTTGGCCAGATCGCCGGCGTCCCGGCCGATCAGGGTGTTCAGGCCCAGGGAGCGTCTGACCTCGTCGGCGGGGCGGCCGGCCCGCTCGCAGGCCGCCGCCAGCACCCCGAGACGCTCCTGGTAGTCCTCGGGCGTCACCGACCAGCACAGGTTCCAGCCGTCGGCGGCCCGGGCGACCACCCCGAGCAGGCGGTCGCCGCGGCCCCCGACCCACAGGGGAGGCCGGGGCCGCTGCACCGGGCCGGGGACGACCGGCGCCTGCTCCGCCCGGTAGAAGCGGCCGTTGAAGGATTGCGGCGAGCCGGCGTCGTCGAGCAGCGCCTGCAGCACCTGCAGGGCCTCCTCCAGCATGGCCAGCCGCACTCCCGGGCGAGGAAAGGGCAGCCCGTTCTCGGTGAACTCGGCCTCGTTCCAGCCGGCCCCAAGGCCAACGTCCAGCCGGCCGGCGGACAGCTGGTCCAGGGTGGCGGCCATCTTGGCCAGCAGGGTCGGGGACCGGAACCCGACCGCCATGACCAGCGTGCCCAGCCGGACGCGGCTGGTCCGCATGGCAAGGGCGGACAGCATGGTCCAGCACTCCGGAGTGCCCAGGCGGTCGGCGGGGCCGCCGTACCGCTGCAGGTCGAGCCAGAAGTGGTCGGAGACCCACACCTGGAAGAAGCCGAGCGACTCGGCCAGCTCGGCATATCGGGCGACCCGGTCGAAGGTGACCGGCTGCTGATCCGGGAACGAGCTGTCGTAGTGAGGGAGGGCGAGCCCGAGCTTCATGCCGGCCAGTGTCATGACGACCACCGCCCACGTCAACGCGGGGCCATTGCCTGCCGATAGAACGAGGACGAGCTGACACCAGGAGAGGGGAGAACCGCCGAATGGGGACGGGCTGGGCCGCCGGCGGCGCGCCGGCTGGGCGTCGCCGGCTCGGCGAGGTGCTGGTCGCCGGGCAGGTCCTTACGGAGGCGCAGCTGGATGAGGCGCTGCGCGTCCAACGCGAGGACAAGGGCCATCGTCGGCGGCTGGGCGAGGTCATCACCGCGCTCGGCCTGGCCGACGAGGTGCAGATCGCCCGTGCCCTCTCCGACCAGCTCGGCCTGCCCTTCCTGGACCTCGGCAGCATGCACATCCCGGAGGAGACGCTGGCCGTGCTCCCCCGGTATGTCGCCCTGCGGCACGGGGCGGTGCCGGTCACCCTCGCCCACGACGTGCTCACGGTGGCGCTGGCCGACCCGACCAACGTGTTCGCGCTGGACGACATCCGGCTGGCCACCAAGCTGGCCTCGGTCCGCACCGCGGTGGCCACCGCCTCCGACGTCCAGGAGGCCGTCGGCCGGTACTACGGCGGGGTCTCATCCGGCGGGGACACCTTCGGCTCCCTCCAGGACGTCGAGGGCCTCGAGGCGGTCGAGGACCGCGACGAGGACCTCGAGCAGGTCGGCGACGTCGACGACGCCCCGGTGGTCCGGCTGGTCAACGCGATCATGGGCGAAGCCCTGCACAGCCGGGCCTCCGACATCCATATCGAGCCGCAGGAGCGCGACGTGCGGGTCCGGTTCCGCATCGACGGGCTGCTGCGCGAGGTGACGGTGGTCCCCAAGCCGATCCAGGGGCCGCTGATCTCCCGGGTGAAGATCCTGTCCGGGATGGACATCTCCGAGCGGCGCAAGCCGCAGGACGGCCGCGGGCGCATCCGCCTGGACCGGCTGGAGGCCGACACCCGCGTCTCCTCGATGCCGACCATGCATGGCGAGACGGTGGTCATCCGGCTGCTGCGCAAGGAGACCGAGAAGGCCAAGACACTGGCCGAGGTCGGCCTGGAGGAGCGCGACCGGGTCGTGGTCGAGCGTGCCCTGGCCGAGCCGCAGGGCCTGGTCCTGATCACCGGCCCCACCGGGTCGGGCAAGACCTCCTCGCTGTATGCCGGGCTGGCCTCGGTGATCCGGCCCGACATCAATGTGGTCACACTGGAAGATCCGGTCGAGTACCAGATGGGCGGGGTCAACCAGGTGCAGATCAACGAGCGGGTGGGGCTGACCTTCGCCAGCGGGCTGCGGACGATCCTGCGCCAGGACCCCGACATCGTGATGGTCGGCGAGATCCGCGACCCGGAGACGGCCTCGATCGCCATGCAGGCGTCGATGACCGGCCACCTGGTGCTCTCCACCCTGCACACCAACGACGCCCCGTCGGCGGTCAGCCGGCTGATCGACATGGGGGTCGAGCCGTTCCTGATCACCTCCTCGGTGACCCTGGTGGCCGGCCAGCGCCTGGCCCGGGTGCCCTGCGCGAAGTGCTCGGAGCCGGTGGAGGCCGACCCGAAGACGCTCGAGCTGCTCGGCCTGGAGCCGGAGGAGATCGATCAGGCCGGGCTACGCTCAGGGCCCGGGTGCGGCTTCTGCGCCCAGACCGGCTACCAGGGCCGGATTGGCCTGTTCGAGGTCGTCCGGGTGACCCGGGCCATGCGGGAGCTGATCGTCGGCCGGGCGACCGAGGTCGCCGTGCGCGAGGAGGCCGTCACCTCCGGGATGCGCAGCATGCGGGCCGACGGGCTGATCAAGGCGCTGGCCGGGAGGACGACCCTCGAGGAGGTCCTGCGGGTCACCCCGCCCGATCCCGACCGGGCCCGCAAGGCAAGTCGCCGGGCCGCCGCCCTGGCGCCGGCACCCGTCCCTCCTGCCGTCAAGACCCCGCCCAAGGTGCTGGTCCTGGACGACGACAGCTCGATGGCCGAGATCGCCGCCGCCGTCCTGGTCGACGGCTACGTGGTCGTCGCGGCCAGCCGGGTCGAGGATGCCCTGCGCCTGGTCGAGTCGGAGCGCCCCGGCCTGGTCCTGATCGACCTCGACCTCCCAGGCATCGACGCCACCGAGCTCCTCACCGCCCTTCGCGCAACCGCCACCTACGACCTCCCC
>DATHIG010000476.1:0-2413 GCA_035490035.1 Actinomycetes bacterium | reverse complement strand
GCGCAAGCCGTCTCGCCATTGTCGCGACCGGGTCGGGGCCATGAGCGCGACCGGGGCACAGACGGCCGATCAGATCGTGGAGCACGAGGTGCGGGAGCTGGTCCGGCGACGCGGGCTCGACCCGGGCAACGGCGACGCGGTTGCCGTCCGCCGGCTCATCGACGAGGTGGTCGCCGACTACGCCGAGCGGAGGCTGGTGGCGAGCATGCCGCCCCTCGCCGACGCCGGCCAGGTCGCCAAGGTGGTGGCTGACCGGGTCGTCGGCATGGGCCCGCTGCAGCCCTTCTTCGACGACCCGGACGTTGAGGAGGTCTGGATCAACGAGCCGGGCAAGGTGTTCGTGGCCAAGGCCGGCCGTCCCCAGCTCACCACCACCGTCCTCGGCGAGGAGCATGTCCACGACCTGGTCGAGCTGATGCTCCGGGCCAGCGGGCGCCGCGTCGACCTCTCCAGTCCATTCGTGGACGCGACCCTCACCGACGGCTCCCGGCTCCACGTCGTCATCCCCGACATCACCCGCCGCCACTGGGCGGTCAACATCCGGCGCTTTGTGCTCCGCGCCCACTCACTGGCCGAACTGGTCCGGCTGGGGACCATGAGCGGCCAGTGCGCCAGCTTCCTCGAGGCGGCGGTGGTCGCCGGGCTCAACATTGTGGTCGCCGGGGCTACCCAGTCCGGGAAGACGACCACCCTCAACTGCCTCGCCGCCGCGATCCCGCCTCGCGAGCGGGTGATCACCTGCGAAGAGGTGTTCGAGCTCCAGGTCGGCCTGCCAGACACGGTGGCCATGCAGACCAGGCAGCCCAACCTCGAGGGCGAAGGGGAGATCCGCCAGCGCCGCCTCATCAAGGAAGCGCTGCGCATGCGGCCCGACCGGCTGATCGTCGGTGAGGTCCGCCAGGAGGAGTGCCTTGATCTCCTCATCGCCTTCAACTCCGGCATTCCGGGCATGACCTCGGTGCATGCCAACTCGGCGCGCGAGGCGCTGGTGAAGCTGACCACCCTGCCCCTGCTGGCCGGTGAGAACGTCACCCACCGCTTCATCCTGCCCACCGTCGCGGCCACCATCGACCTGATCGTGTTCCTGCGCGGCGACGGCTGGGGCCGTCGGCGGGTCGAGGAGGTGCTGGCCGTGGCCGGCCGGGTCGAGGAAGACCAGGTCGAGGCCGGGATGGTGTTCCGCCGCGCTGGCGACCGGTTGCTGTGGACGGGAGAGTTCCCGCCACACGCCGAGCGCTTCCGCACCCACGGGTTCGATCTCGTGGAGGTGCTGGGGACATGAACGACCTGGCGGTCCTGGCCATCCCGGGCTTGCTGATGACCGGGCTGGTACTGCTCGCGCTCGGGGCCGACGGCCGGGCGGGCGCGGGCTGGCCGCGGCGGTGGAGTTGGCGCTTCCAGGACTGGGCGACTCAGGCGGGGGTTCGAGGGGCCCGCCTCGGGCACCTGGTCGTGGTCTGCGGCGGGTCGGGAACGGCTGCCGGGCTTACCCTGCTCGCCTTGAGCCGTTCGCCGTGGCTCGGCCTGGCCTTTGCCGGGCTGGCCGGGTGGCTGCCCCTGGGAGCGCTGCGGGCCAGGCGGCACCGCCGCCTCCGCGAGCTCCGCGAGGTCTGGCCAGACGCCGTCGACAATCTGGCGTCCGGCGTGCGGGCCGGCCTGTCGTTGCCCGAGGCGGTCGCCGCCCTGGCCGAGCGCGGCCCGGAGACGCTGCGCCCCGCGTTCACCCGCTTCGCTGACGACTACCACGCCACCGGTCGCTTCGGCGCCGCGCTTGACCGGCTCAAGGACGAGCTCGCCGACCCGACCGCCGACCGGGTCGTCGAGGCACTACGGTTGGCCAGGGAGGTGGGGGGCAGCGAGCTCGGCCGGATGCTGCGTACCGTGTCGGCCTTCCTCCGCGACGAGCAGCGTGTGCGCAAGGAGCTGGAGGCCCGGCAGACCTGGGTCGTGGTCGCGGCCCGCCTGGCGTTCGCGACCCCGTGGGTGGTGTTGCTACTGCTCGCGACCAAGCCAGAGGCGATCGCGGCCTACCGCGGCTCCGGCGGCGCGATGGTGCTCGCCATCGGCGCCGCCATGGCCGTCGCCGGGTACCGCCTGATGCTGGCCATCGGCCGCCTCCCAACCGAAGAACGGGTCCTGCGATGAGCAGCATCGGCGCGTTCGGCGTCGTGGACGGGCCAGGAGGGGGCGATGACTGTGGTGGTGGGGCGATGGCCGTGGTGGTGGGGCGATGAGCGTCGCGGTGGCGGTGCTGGTGAGTCTCGGGTTGGTGCTTGGGGCGGTGGTGACGGTCTCGGGGGCGCCGCGGATGCGGCGGCCTCGGCTTGCGGCTCGGCTGGATCCGTATCTTCGAGGGCTCGAGCCGGCGAGGACCCGGTTGCTCGAGGCGGGCGAGGCGCCGCTGACCCCGCTC
>DATHIG010000475.1:0-3207 GCA_035490035.1 Actinomycetes bacterium | reverse complement strand
CGCTGGGCGAGTCGTCGATCCCGCCGACCACGCTGATCTGGTCGGCGCTGATGTCGCCGACCCCAGACAGCACCAGCGCCGCGTCGTTGTCGGAGTTGACCGCGATCCCGCCACCGCCGACGTCCACCCCGCCGAGCACCGCCGCCAGCCCGTTGGGGGCGTCCGGTTCGAGCAGGCACAGCACGCAGTTGTTGGGTGCCGCCGGCCCGGCCCCGGCCGCGGCCCGTGCCTTGATCGAGTTCGAGCTTTTCCCCAGCACCGGCGCGAACGCATAGTCGACCGTGATCGGCGGGGTGATCACCTGTAACGCGTTGGACCCCGGAGGGCAGTCGGCACCGGCCGCCGGCGGATCGTCGGGCAACGTCCAGCAGACGATCTCCCCGTCGCTGTCGTCGCCGTTGATCGGCCAGTCCGGGTCGACCGGCAGGTCGGCCAGCCCGTCGACGTTGTCGCTCAGGTACGCCCGAACCGCATCGATCCCCGCCACCGGCCCGGCCACCAGGAGCTGGGACGCCCCGGCCAGCGCGGCCGAGTCGGCAGCCGTCTGCGCCCTGGTCCGCACCGCCCAGCTCAACCCGATGTCGACCACCAGCGCCGCGAACCCCAGCAGCGCCGTCATGGCGAGCGCCACCGCGATCGCGACGCTCCCCCGCTCCCCGCCCCCCCGGCCTTGCAGCATAGTGGGCTATCGTCCCCGATCTCCCGTGTCCCTATCCAGTTCCTGACGAACCGCCCGCAATCCGCAGCCTCCCCAGGCTCCGCCGAGCTGGATTGCCGGTGTGCTACCCTCACCCGACCAGCGTGACAACAAAACCCGCTGGTCAGACGGGACGTGGCGCAGTTTGGCAGCGCACCTGCTTTGGGAGCAGGGGGTCGCCGGTTCAAATCCGGCCGTCCCGACCACCACTACCAACCCCTGCTCAGCAGGACCAAGACCCTCTACGGCCCGAAGGCGGCGCGGGCCGAAGGTCCGCCAGGATGGCGGCCGGGCCGATGAATCATCGCGCGAAGCGAACCATTACGGTGCCGCTCCACTCCCCGAGGGGTCCTGCTCAACGGGCGGGGCGGCCGAACTCGCCGGGCGGGTAGACGGTGGTCCTGACGACCAGGCTGTTGGCCACCATGTCGTGCCAGGTCCGCTTGCGTGGTTCCCAGAGCATCCAGAAGAACCCGAGGAAGCACGGGAGGGCGGAGATGTTGCTCATGAGGGCGCGGACGAACGCCCGGACATAGGGCAGGGACCGGCCGGTGTCGGCGTCCAGCACCCGGATCCCGAGGATCTTGTTGCCGATCGATTGGCCAGCGCTGGTGGCATGGAAGTAGGTGAAATAGGCCAGCTCGACCAGGATGTAGGGGCCCGTCCCCGCGAGCTGGAAATTGAAGCCGTCGCCCTGGGCCGGCGGCGGCGCGGGGGTATCGACGCCGAACAGCGCGCCGACGGCGGCAGCGACGATCCCGACCAGGAGCCAGTCGAGGAACGCGGACACTGCGCGCCGCCAGAAGCCCGCCAGGGCCTCGGGCGGCGGCCCAGCCGCCGCGAACGCGGGCGCTGCGGACTGGTCGCCCGGCAACGGCGCGATCGGGGCCGAGGACCGCAGATCGCTGCCTGGCTGGCTGGGGATGGACGGGTCGGGTGGCTGAGCGGGGCCGCCCAGGGGTTCGGTCGGTCGTTGGCCGGGTCGGTCGTCGTGGTTGCTGCCCCCGGGCGGGCCGGGCTGGTCTGCGGCCATGGCGACTCCTCTCGCGGTCGCGCCGGCCGAGGCCATGCCGCGGCCAGGCGGCCCGAGTTAACCACAACGGCAGGGCGGTCCAGCCGTGCCCCCGCTTTGGCCCCCGATGTGCGCTACGTCAAGACCGGAACCAGTACGTCGCAGAACAGCTCGAAGTCGCTCGCCAGGTCCGGATGCGGGCCGTGCTCACCCAAATCCGTCTGGAAGACGAGCTCGAACCCGCCGTTGGGCAGCGGGCGCAGGGGGTGGAGGTGCGATCCATGAAGATGATCGCGGCCATGCAGGCTGGGTCGGAGACGGTGCGGGGGCGCGCCGCCGCGCGTGTGGGAGGGCGGCGGTGGCAGCAAGGCCCGATGCGCTGCCACAGCGCATCGGGCAGGAGCCGTTGGGCGAGGGTGGTCATGGCCAGGGATCATCCCACCCGACCGGGCAACGGCCCGTCACCACGACGGCTGCAGGTCCGGAAGCCGGGTCGGTAGCCTTGCTTGCACCCGGGGAAGGAGCAGACGGTGACCAACTCGGAGCAGGACCTCCGCCGGCGCGTGGCCGACCATGGCTGGTGGCACACGATCGAGCTGGCGCCCGGTGTGGTCACGCCCGGTTGGTGGGACCTGCGCCCGACCGCCGCGCGGCTTCCCTGGCCAGGCTCGCTCCAGGGCTTGCGCTGCCTGGACGTGGGTACCATGGACGGCTTTTGGGCCTTCGAGCTCGAGCGGCGCGGCGCCGGTGAGGTCCACGCGATCGACCTGGCCGACCCTGCCCGCCAGGACGTCCCCTACCGCCAGCGCCTTGGGCGGGATCCCACGGCGCCGGCTCAACTGCGCGGCCAGACCTTCCGGACGGCCGCCGAGCTGTTGGGCTCCCGGGTCGCCTACCACGACCTGAACGTCTACGACCTCGACCCCAGTGGCATCGGCCAATTCGACCTGGTGGTCATCGGGTATGTGCTGCAACTGGTCCGTGACCCGCTGCGCGCGCTGGAAGCGGTGCGTGGAGTGTGTCGCGGGTGGGTGCTGGTGCTGGACACGGTCAGCGCCCCGCTGTCGCTGCTGCCGACGCCGCTGGCACGCCTGTGCGCTCGAGGCGGCCAGCTGGAGTGGTTCGTGTTCAACCGGACGGGACTGGCACAAGCGCTGACGCTGGCCGGGTTCGAGGTTGAGGCCGTCACGCGCCTGTTGCGCGACCACCCCGGGCCAGCCGTCGCGACCGCTGGGTTGCCCTGGTCGGTGCGTGCACGCCACGCTCTGGGGCTGCTCGGCCGGTCGGTGGCAGTACGCGGAAGCGTTCCCGACCGGTGGCGTGGATGAGGCAACTCAAGCGGTTCCGGAATGTCCTCTCACCTAGTGAGGGCTGCGCATAGCTCCGCAGCCACCGCCGGATCCTCACTGACGCGGGCCACGCCGCGGTGGGTACCCGTCGGGGAGGTCCAGCCCAGCGATGTGCTCGATCACCTCGAAGCCGGGCGCCTGAATCGTGA
>DATHIG010000474.1:0-10621 GCA_035490035.1 Actinomycetes bacterium | reverse complement strand
GACGTGCTCAAGTTCGCCGGGGACGCGCTGCTCGCCTGCTGGCCGGCCCAGGGGGGACCCCCCCGATCGGCCGGGGGCGGCGACCCGGGGCCGGCGCTGGCCACGGCGACCGCGCGGGCGGCCGGCTGCGCCGAGGCCATGCAGGCGGCGTTGCGGAGGTACGCGGCGGATACGGGGCTTCCCCTGGCGCTGCGCATCGGGGTCGGCGCCGGCGAGGTGGTGGTGCTCGATGTCGGCGGTGAGCGGGACCGGCGGGAGCTCCTGGTCACCGGGGCGGCCGTGCCGCAGACGACCCGCGCCGTCGAGCAGGCCGAGCCCGGCCGGGTGGTGCTCTCCCAGCCGGCCCGCGGCCTGATGGGGCGGGGGGTGCCGACCGGGGGCGGGTCCCCGCCCCCGGCCGACAGCGGCGCCGGGCCAAAGGCCACCCTGCCCGAGGGCGTCAATGCCCTGCTCGCGCCCTACCTGCCAAGGGCGATGCTGGCCACGATGGTCGCCGGGCACGAGGAGTGGCTGGCGGAGCTGCGCCAGATCACGGTGGTCTTCGTCAACCTGCCCGACCTGGACCACCGGGCAGAGCTCGACCAGGCCCAGCAGGTCATGCAGGCGCTGCAGGCCGCCCTGTACCGGTACGAGGGCAGCATCAACAAGCTCAGCGTCGACGAGAAGGGGACGACGCTGGTGGCGGCGCTCGGGCTGCCGCCCCTGACCCACGAGGACGACCCGGCCCGCGGCGTCCAGGCCGGGCTGGCCATGCGGGCCGCGCTCGCCGGGCTTGGCCGGCGGTCCTCGGTCGGGGTCACCACCGGCCGTGCGTTCTGCGGGACGGTCGGCAACCGCCGGCGCCGGGAGTACACGATGCTCGGGGCGGTGGTGAACCTGGCCGCCCGGCTGATGCAGGCGGCGCCGGACGGCGTGCTGTGCGACGCGGCGACCGCCAGGGCGGCCCGCTCGACCCTGGCCTTCGAGGCCCTGCCGGCGGTGCGGGTCAAGGGCCGTGCCGACCCGGTGCCCGTCTACCGGCCGACCACCGATCCGGTCAAAGGGCCTGGTCAAGGACCGAAGCGGCCCGCAACGGCCCCGCTGGTTGGGCGGGGGGATGAGCGGCGCCGGCTGGCCGGGGCGCTGCGCCGGCTGCAGGCCGACGGCCCCGACCGGCCCGACCGGGCGCTGGTGGTGGTCCTGGAGGGCGAGGCCGGGGCCGGCAAGTCGCGCCTGGTCACCGAGCTGATCGACCAGGCGACGGCGGCCGGCCTGCCGGTGCTGGCCGGCGCCGGCGACGCGATCGAGCGCAACACCCCGTGGTATCCCTGGCGTGAGCTGTTCAGCCGGATCCCGGCCTTCGACGGCCGGGGCGACCTGGAGGAGCGCCGGCGCGCGGTGCTCGGCCTGCTCGGGCCGGACCCCGAGATCCGGGACCTTGCCCCGCTGCTCAACCCGGTGCTGTCGCTGGAGCTGCCCGAGACCGCCCGCAGCGCCGAGCTGAGCGGTCAGGGACGCGCCGACCGCACCAGGGACCTGCTGGTCCGGCTGCTGCGGGCGGTGGTCGGCGACACGCCCACCGTCCTGGTGGTCGAGGACGCGCACTGGCTGGACTCGGCGTCAACGGGGCTGGTGCTCGCCCTCAGCCGCGAACGCGCGCCGCTGCTGCTGGTGGTGGCCACCCGCCCGCCTGGCGAGACCGGGTCGCTGGCCGACGACCTCGGCTGGGCCGCCTACCGGCGGCTGCTGCGGGCACCCGACATCGACCGGCTGGTGCTGGACAGGCTCTCTCCCGAGGAGGTCGAGGCGCTGGTCTGCCACCGCCTGGAGGCGAGCTCGGTCCCCGAGGTGGTGGCAAGGCTGGTCGAGGAGAAGGCCGAGGGCAATCCCTTGTTCAGCGAGGAGCTGGCCTTCGCGCTGCGCGACGCCGGCCTGGTCCGGGTGGTCGACGGCAAGGGCGAGCTCGTCTCCGGAGTCGGGGACATCCTCGGCCTGCGCCTGCCCGACACCGTGCACAGCGCGATCACCAGCCGGATCGACCGGCTGACCCCGACCCAGCAGCTCACCGTCAAGGTGGCGAGCGTCATCGGGCGGCTGTTCGCCGTCGGCATCCTGCGCGACGTCCATCCCGTCAAGGAGACGGTCGCCCACGCCCTCACCGACGACCTGGCCGTGATCGAGCGGGCCAACCTGACCGTGCTCGAGACCCCAGAGCCCGACCTGCACTACCTGTTCAAGCACGTCATCACCCAGGAGGCCGCCTACAACCTGATGCTGCTGTCGCAGCGCCGGCAGCTGCACCGGTCGGTCGCGGAATGGTACGAGCGGGCCAGCGCCGGCGACCTGGCCCTGCTCGCCCATCACTGGCGGGAGGCGGAGGTGCCGGACAAGGCGAACCACTACCTTGAGCGGGCCGGCACCGAGGCGCTACGCGAGGGGGCCTACGCCGAGGCCGTCCGCTTCTTCTCGGCCCTGCTCGAGCCCGACGGCGACCGCGCCCGCGGTCCGGCCGACGGGCGGCCGGGCGGCCGCACCGGCAGGGTCGGGCGTGCCCGCGGCTGGCCCGACGCAACCGCCATCCAGCGTGCCCGCTGGGAGCACCAGCTCGGCGACGCCTATCTCGGGCTCGGGCAGCTCGCGCCCGAGCAGGAGCACCTCCATGCCGCCCTTGCCCTGCTCGGCCGCCGGACCCCGGCCAGCGGCCGCCGGTTCCCGGCCAAGCTGGGCTGGCAGGCCGGGCAGCAGCTGCGCAACCGGGTGTGGCCCCGCCCGCTGGTCTCCCGCTCCCCGGAGAATCGGGCCGCCCTGCAGGAGGCCTCCGAGGTCTACGAGCGCCTCTTCCTGGTCGACTACCACGCCAGCCAGCGGGCCCGGGCGGTGCACCAGGCGATCAAGGGCCTCAACCTGGCCGAGGCGGCCGGGTCGCGCTCGGCCGAGGCCCGGCTGGCCGCCGCCTGCGCGGTCAGCGCCGGCCTGTTGGGCCGCCACCGGACGGCCGAGAGCTACCTGCGCCGCGCCTTCGCGGCCCTGGCCCTGGCCGACGATCCATCGGCCCGGGCCTGGGTGCTGCGGGCAGCCGCGCTCTACGAGCTGGGGGCCGGGCGCTGGCGGCAGGTGCGGGAGCGACTGGAGGAGGCGGCCGGGATCGTGCGCCGGCTCGGCGACCCGCGGCGGCTGGCCGAGATCACCGGCCTGCTCGTCTGGGAGCTGTACTTCCAGGGCGAGTTCGCCGGCATCAGGCCGCTGCTGGCCGAGCTGGACCTGCTCGGCCAGCGCAGCGGCGACGCGCAGGTCCGGGCGTGGGCGATGGCCGGTCACGCCGTCAACGGGTTGCGCACCGGCGACCTGGACGCCGCGGCCAAGGCGCTCGGGCAGCGGCCGGCGCCAGCCCCGGAGGCCATGCTGCGCCTGCAGCAGGGGGACAGGCCAGCGGCCGTCGAGGCGCTGCGGCGGGCGCTCGAGCAGGCCAGTCGCCCGCCCGTCAAGTGCTACTGGTTCGACCTGTACGCCATGACCACCGAGGTCGCCATGGCCGTGTGGCTCGACAGCCGCCGAAGGGGAGACGGCGACCGGGGACCATGGCGTCCGATGGCCGAGCAGGCCGTCGGCTACCTGGGCCGCTACGCCAGGGTCTTCCCGATCGGCCAGCCGCGCGCCCTGCTCTACCGGGGGCTGCTCGCCTGGCTGGCCGGGCGGCCGGCGCCGGCCAGGCGGGCCTGGCGCGACGCCCTGGCCGCCGCCGGGCGCCTCGGCATGCGCTACGACCAGGCGCTCGCCCTCGAGATGCTGGGGCGGCACGGGGAGCCCGGCCAGCGCCCGCGGCACCGGGAGCGCGCCCGTGAGCTGTTCGACCAGCTCGGCGTCACCGACCAGACCTCGCCGGAGGCGCTGGCCGAGCGGCTGGCCATCCGCGGACTGGGAATCCCGTGAGCCGCCTGCGGCGGACCGCCCGCCTCCTGCGGGCCAGGGCCCGCGTTCTGCGGGCCAGGTACCGGGGACGCGGCCAGCCACCGGGCTGGCGGACGGCCAAGACGACCATGGCCGCGGTGCTCGCCTACGTGCTGGCCGTCTGGCTGCTCGGCGACCAGATCCCGCCGCTGCTGGCCCCGCTGACCGCGCTGCTGGTGGCCCAGCTCACCATCTTCGAGACGGTCAAGAGCGGGCTGGAGCGGGTCGGCAGCGTGGTCGCCGGCGTGCTGATCGCCGTCCTGCTCTCCAATTTCGTGGGGTTGACCTGGTGGAGCCTTGGCATCGCCATCTTCGCCTCGCTGGTCCTCGGCCAGCTCCTGCGGCTCGGCGACCACACCCTCGAGGTCCCGATCAGCGCCATGCTGGTGCTGGCCGTCGCCGGTCAGACCCAGATCGCCGCCCTTGGCCGGGTGGTGGAGACGCTGATCGGCGCCGTGACCGGCATGGCCGTCAGCGTCCTGCTCAAGCCCCCCATGTACGTCCAGCCGGCCGGCGACGCCATCGGCGCGTTCGCCAACGAGATGGCCGAGCTGCTGGCGGCGATGGGGGAGGAGCTGACCGACGGCTGGTCGAGCGAGCAGGCCCGGAGCTGGGCCGACCGGGCCCGCGAGCTGGACCGGCCACTCCGGGCGGCCGAGATCGCTCTGGCCAGGGGCGAGGAGAGCATGCGGCTCAACCCACGCCAGCGGCGGGTCCGCGAGGGCGCCTCCAGCCTGCGTGCCGCCCTGGCCGCCCTCGAGCACTCCGCGGTCCAGATCCGCGGCATCACCCGCGACCTGTCCGACCTCGCCGAGGGCATCGAGGCCAGCGGGCAGGCCGAGCCGGAGCTGCTGGTGGCGCTGGGACGGCTGCTGGTGGAGCTGGGTGGCGGTGTCGCCGCCTTTGGCCAGCTGGTCGCCCCCGAGGTGGCCGGCCCCCCGAGGGAGGCCGTGCCCCTCCACATCGCCCTGGAGATCGCCCGCACCCACCGCGACGTGCTGGCCGAGCTGATGCTGGTCGACGCCCGGACCGACCCGGACGGCTGGCACATCCAGGGGAGCCTGCTGGCCAACGTGGACCGGATGCTGCGCGAGATCGACCTGGAGCGCGGGCCGGACGCCCGGCGCGTCCGCTGGCGCTGACGCGGGAGATCGACCTCCTGCCTGGGCCGCACGACGGAGAGGGCGCGACCCAGCGACGCCATCAGGGCGCCGGTGGCTGAGCAGAGCCTGGGCTCGCTTCTGGCCTTCGTCATCGCCCCACCGATGAGTTTCCGCCGGCGCCGTCGTTGCATCATGTAGCGCATCGGCGACCAGGAGGAGCGGACATGGCGGAGCTGGAGGGCAGGACCGCGATCATCGACGGCGGGTCGCCGAGGTCGCCGAGGTGGCGGCGTTCCTTGCCTCCGACCGAGCCGCCGGCGTGACCGGGACGATGACCAACGTGACCAGTGGGCTCGTGCTCAGGTGAGCTGAACCCATCCGACGAAACGAAGGAGACTGCATCGTGGACTTCAAGCTCGAGCTGGTGCTGATTCCGGTCGCGGACGTGGACCGCGCCAAGGCGTTCTACACCGAGCAGGCCGGCTTCAAGCTGGACGTCGACACCGGGCCGGGGGCTGGGTTCCGGGTCGTGCAGATGACGCCGCCGGGCTCGGCGTGCTCGATCACCGTCGGGACCGGGATCACCGACGCGGCGCCCGGCTCCTACCGGGGCACCCACCTGGTGGTCTCCGACATCCTCGAGGCGCGCGCCGAGCTCGTCGAACGCGGCGTGGAGGTCAGCGAGGTCCGGCATCTCGAGTCGGGCAAGTGGGTGCCGGGCCCGGACCCGGCCCGCAGCGACTACGGGTCGTTCGCCGACTTCAGCGACCCCGACGGCAACACCTGGGTGTTGCAGGAGGCCAGGCGAAGCGAGCCGAGGCCGTGACCGCGGAGCTCGTCGCCGCCGCCGTCGCCGGTGAGGAGTCCGCCTTCGCGGCCCTCACCGAGCGCCACCGGCGCGAGCTGCATGTCCACTGCTACCGGATGCTCGCCTCGTTCGACGAGGCGGAGGACGCCGTGCAGGAGACGTTCCTGCGCGCCTGGCGCAGCCGCGACAGCTTCGACGGCAGCTCGTTGTTCCGTGCCTGGCTCTACCGCATCGCCACCAACGTCTGCCTCGACCTGCGCCGGCGCAGCTCGCGCCGGCTGACGACGATGCACTCCCTCGGCGAGGTGCCGTGGCTGCAGCCGTACCCGGACGCATTGCTGGACGAGGTCGCCCCCAGCGACGACCAGCCCGACGCGGTGGTGGTCGAGCGGGAGACGATCGAGCTCGCGTTCCTCGCCGCCATGCAGGTCCTGCCGCCGAGACAGCGCGCGGCGCTGATCGTCCGCGACGTGCTCGGCTGGCCGGCCAGCGAGACGGCGTCCCTGCTGGAGACGAGCGTTGCCGCGGCCAACAGCGCGCTCCAGCGAGCCCGCGCCACGATGCAGGAGCACCTGCCGGCACGGCGCGCGGAGTGGTCGGCCGGGGAGCCGACCGCCGAGGAACGGGCGTTGCTCGAGCGGTTCATCGACGCCCACGAACGCTGCGACGCCGCGGCCGCCGTCGCCATCGCGGCGCAGGACATCCGGATCACGATGCCGCCGAACCAGGGCTACTTCGAGGGTCTCGACGCGATCACGCCGCTCCTGGAGCGCGCGTTCGGAGAGGACAGGGACGGCGACTGGCGCCTGGTGCCGACGCAGGCCAACCGCATGCCGACGGCCGCCAGCTACCTCCGCAGGCCGGGCGACTCCGAGTTCCGGGCGTTCAAGCTCGACATTCTGCGCATCGAGAACGGCGCCATCGCGGAGATCACGACCTTCGGCCCCGAGCTGTTCCCAGCGTTCGGCCTCCCGCCCACCCTCTGAAGCCGACCGCGACGGCCGGTGCCGGCGGCGGTGCATCATCGGGTGGGGTGGCCGCCAGGGTGTGCGGCCCCGGAAGGAGCGAGCGGATGGACGTGCACCTGATCAGCGACGCCGGGGTCGAGCGGCAGACCGTGGATGACCTGCCCGACCTGCTGGAACGCAGGCAGGGGCTGCTGTGGGTCGACCTCCCGCGAGTCGACGCCGAGGCGGCCCGGGTGCTGGCCGAGGTGTTCCGCTTCCATCCCCTCGCCATCCAGGACTGCGAGAACCGCAACCACGTGCCCAAGGTGCACGTCTACCCCGACCACGTGTTCGTGGCCCTGCACTCGCCCGAGCTCGGGAAGGGTGGCCATGTGCACCACCTGGAGCTCGACCAGTTCATCGGGCCCGGCTACCTGGTCACGGTGCACGGACCGCTCGACCCCGAGGTCATCCCCGGGCTCGAGTTCCGCGAGACCAACGCGGTGCTCAAGCGGGTCCAGGCGGGGCGCCTGCGTCCCTCCTCGTCGTTCGAGCTGTCGCACGCGATCGTCTCGGCCATGACAAGGCACCAGGAGAGCTTCCTGGCGATCCTCGCCCTCGAGGTCGGGCTGCTGGAGCAACGGGTGATGAGCGACGAAAGGGATGACCCGGAAGAGTTCCTGGAGGAGCTGTTCCGCGCCCGTCACGGGCTGATCGCGGTCCGGACCATGTCCGCCCTCAGCCGCGAGATCTACGGGCGGATGGCCACGCTCACCCGCTTCGTGCCCGCCGACGGCCAGCCGCTGGTGGCCGACACCATCGACCAGTTCGAGCGGATCAAGGGCATGGCCGACGGGGAGACGGAGTTCCTCCAGGCGGTGATCGAGTTCCACCAGGCCCGGACCAACACCAAGATGACCATCGCCGCCGAGCGCCTGGCCGTGATCGCCGCCATCACCCTGCCCATCACCGCCATCTCGTCGGTCTACGGGATGAACATCATCGCCAACGACCGCACCGACTTCTGGCACCTGGCCGTGGTGCTGCTGGTGATGGCGACCATCTCGGCGACCCTGCTGCGGTGGGCGCGGCGCCAGGGGTGGTGGTGACCGCCGGCGGTCACCACCGCGGCCCGGTCCGAGGACTGGCCGTGAGGCCAGCTGTGCGCCACCTGTGCCGCCGCGTAGCGTTCAGTCCAGCACGGCGTCGGGGGCGAGGGGGAGCACGACCCGGAACCGCGCCCCCCGCCCCGGGACGCTGTCCACCTGCACGGTTCCGCCGTGGACGGCCACAAGGGCGGCCACGATCGACAGCCCGAGCCCGGTGCCGCCGGCGGCGTGCGACCGCGCCGGGTCGGCCC
Organism: Actinomycetes bacterium; assembly: GCA_035490035.1. Lineage (GTDB taxonomy): Bacteria > Actinomycetota > CALGFH01 > CALGFH01 > CALGFH01 > CALGFH01. The sequence goes on along the minus strand of DATHIG010000474.1, from coordinate 2,476 downwards.
GGTAGAAGCGCTCGAACACCCGCTCGGCCTGTTGAGGGGGGAGCCCTCGGCCGTGGTCGACGACCTCGACGGCGGCGCCGGGCGCACCGTCGAGGTCCCAGCCGCCGACCCGGACCTCGACCGGGCTGCCGGCCGGGGTGTGGGTGAGCGCGTTGTTGACAAGGTTGGCCAGGACCTGGCGCAGCCGCTGCCCGTCGCCGAGCACGATCAGCGCGCTTCCCGGGTCGCCGTCGCCCCCGCCGAGCACCAGCTCGATCCGCCGGTCGGGGGCGACCGCCCTGGCGTCGTTGACGGCGTCGGCGGCCAGGGCCAGCAGGTCCACCGGGCTCCGGTCGAGCGGACGCTGCTGGTCGAGGCGGGCCAGCAGGAGGAGGTCCTCGACCAGCAGCCCCATCCGGGCGGCCTGGTCCTCGATCCGCCGCATCAGCCGGTCCAGCTCTGCCGGGTCGCGCGAAGCTCCCTGCCGGTAGAGCTCGGCGAAGCCCCTGATGGTGGTCAGGGGGGTGCGCAGCTCGTGGCTGGCGTCGGCGACGAAGCGCCGCATCCGGTCCTCGGACTGTCGGGCGGCCTCCTCGGACCGTCGGGCGCTGGCCTCGGAGGCGGCGCGGGCCCCGAACGCCGACTCGATCTGGGCCAGCATGCTGTTGAGGGCCTGGCCGAGCCGTCCGACCTCGGTGCGCGGGTCGCGGTCGGGCACCCGCCGGGTCAGGTCGCCGGCCGCGATCGCCCTGGCCGTCTGCTCGATCTCGACCAGCGGGCGCAGGCTGGCCCTCACGATCGCCGCGCCCGCGCCGGCCAGCACCAGCAGCACGACCAGGCTCACGACCAGGTCGATGAGCTGGAGGCGGTCGGCGGTGCGGTCGATCCCATCGAGGCTGGCGGCGACGACCACGCTGCCGCCGGAGCCGTCCCGGAGCGGCTGCACGGCCACCCGCCATCGCCCGCCGCCCCCGGTGGCCGGCACGGTGGCCGCCTTGCCGGCGTTGCCCCGCAACCAGGCGGGATCGTCGGACACCCGGGGCGGCTGCTGGCCCTCCTCCAGCAGGTCGTTGCTGATCTCGCGGCCGACCTTGCCGTTGGCGTCGCGGTACTGGATCAGGTACGGGCTGGGAGGCCCTGGCGGCCGCCCGCCCGAGCCGCCGGACTGGGGCGGATGGTCGGCGTTGCGCCGGGCGACCGTCTGCAGCTGGTCATCGAGGCGGTCGACCAGGTAGCCGTCGAGGGCGGCCACGCTGGCCAGGCCGATGAGGGCGAGGGCGACGGCGACCAGCGCCAGCACGGCGACGATCAGCTTGAGCTGGAGCGGGGTGCGGGCCAGGAGGCGCCGGCCCGCGGCCACCGGCCCGAAGGTCATCGGTCGGGCAGCCGCAGGACGTAGCCGACGCTGCGGATGGTGTGGATCAGCCGCGGCTCGACCGCGTCGACCTTGCGGCGCAGGTAGGACACGTAGGACTCGACGATGCTGGAGTCGCCCCTGAAGTCGTAGTTCCAGACGTAGTCGAGGATCTGGCTCTTGGACAGCACCCGCCCGGCATTGGTCATCAGGTAGCGCAGCAGCTTGAACTCGGTCGGCGACAGCTGGACCCGGCGGCCGGCCCGCCAGACCTCGTGGCTCTCCTCGTCCAGCTCGAGGTCGGCGGCCCGCAGCCGGACCGGGGGCGGCGGCGGCCCGCTGGAACGGGCGCGGCGCAGCACCGCCCGGATCCGGGCGATCACCTCCTCGAGGCTGAACGGCTTGGTGACGTAGTCGTCGCCGCCGATGGTCAGGCCGGTCACCTTGTCCTCGGTGGCGTCCTTGGCGGTCAGGAACAGCACCGGGGTGCGGGTGTCGCCCGACCGGAGCCGGCGGGCCACGTCGAACCCGTCCAGGTCGGGCAGCATCACGTCCAGGACGACCAGGTCCGGGCGGTGCCGCTGCACGGCCTGGAGCGCCTCGAGGCCACCGGTGGCCGTCGCCACCTCGAACCCGGCCAGGCGCAGGCTCGCCGACAGCAGCTCGAGGATGTTGGGCTCGTCCTCGACCACCAGCAGCCGGGCCTCCGGCTCCCGCTCGCTCATGCCTGCCATTCTCCCTGTCCGGCGCTCTGACGGGGCCATCTTCGGCCCCGATCCTTGGGGGCGCCTTGGTCCTTCCTGGAAGTTTGCTGGGAGCCCGCCTGGCGGGTTCGAGGTCGCCTGGCGCCTGCGTCACGCGGGCATCCGCACCCTGACCGCCACCGAGCTCCGGCTGCTGCTGAAGCTGTCGGAGGATGGTGACGGCGATCTGGGCATAATCTCCCGTGACGTCGACTCCGCCCCACCGGGAGCCGGTCGCCCGACGAGGACAGGGGTGACAGATGACCGCCGAGGATCGCGCTCAGACCTTCGGACCGCTGCAGGCGTCGCGCACCGCGCTGCTGACCACGTTCCGGACGGGCGGGGAGGCGGTCGGCACCCCCTTGAGCATCGCCGTCGTCGGCGGCCGCGCCTACTTCGT
>DATHIG010000473.1:0-3603 GCA_035490035.1 Actinomycetes bacterium | reverse complement strand
CTATTTGGCCGTGTACGCGCTGATGGCCGGCCTCACCGCCTCCCGGTTCCTGGCCTCAACCCGGCGCGCAGCCGGTACCCGGACACCAAGTCGGCGTCCACCACCCTCGGAGCGCCTTACCGGCAGAGCAATCCCCGCAACCCACGACCCGAAATAACGCCTGGTAGTACGGGGAGCCGGCGGCGCATCTGCATAGCCAAACAACAGCGGCCCTCAGAGACCAGGTTCTCGCCGAGCGGCAGCACCGCACGAGACAGACGCATGACGTCCGTCACGTTCACGGCCATCACCCGATCCCAGGTCTGGTCGTCGAGGTCGCCCATGGGGAGGAAGTTCGACCATCTGGGCGTGGTTCGCCGTGATCTCACTGGGATACCACTTGGGGGATACCGAAGGTCCAAGCCGGCCAGCTCGACCTCGCGGCAACACGCCGCCCCGAGTGCTGGCGTTGACACAAGGAGCAACCAATGGAGCATCGCCCGCTGGGACGCACCGGCGTGTCGGTCAGCAAGCTGTGCCTGGGTGCCATGATGTTCGGCGACTGGGGCACCAAGGACCACGACGAGAGCATCCGGATCATCCACCGCGCGCTGGATGCCGGGATCAACTTCATCGACACCGCCGACGCCTACTCGGCTGGGGAGTCCGAGCAGATCGTCGGCAAGGCCCTCGCCGGCGGGCGGCGCGACGACATCGTGCTCGCCACCAAGGTCTGGTTCCCGATGGGTGAGGACGCCAACCGCCGCGGCGCCTCCCGCCGCTGGATCATCCGCGAGGTCGAGGACTCGCTGCGGCGGCTCGGCACCGACTGGATCGACCTGTACCAGATCCACCGCTACCAGCCCGACATCGACATCGAGGAAACGCTCGGTGCGCTCACCGACCTCGTTCAACACGGCAAGGTCCGCTACATCGGCTCCTCCACCTTCCCGCCCTCGGCGATCGTGGAAGCGCAGTGGACGGCACGCGACCGACACCTGCAGCGGTTCGTCTGCGAGCAGCCGCCGTACTCGATCCTGGTCCGTGGGGTCGAGGCCGAGGTGCTGCCCACCTGCGCGCGCTACGGGATGGGCGTGATCTCCTGGAGCCCGCTCGCCGGCGGCTGGCTGTCGGGCCGCTATCGCAAGGACGCCGACCAGGCGGCGCCGTTCTCCGCGGCCCGCCGGCGGCTGGCCGAGCGCTTCGACCTGTCGCTGCCCGCCAACCAGCGCAAGCTCGAAGCGGCAGAGGCGCTCGCCAAGCTGGCCGAGGAGGCCGGCATGTCGCTGATCGAGATGGCCATCGCGTTCGTGCTCAACTATCCGGCGGTCACGGCGGCGATCATCGGCCCGCGCACCATGGAGCAGCTCGAAAGCCAGCTCCCCGCCGCGGACGTCGTCCTCGACGCGGCGCTGCTGGACCGCATCGACGAGATCGTTCCGCCGGGCACCAACATCAACCCAGCCGACGGCGGGTGGGCCAACCCGGCCCTGCAGCCAGCCGCACGACGGCGCTAGGGGTACCTGCGCCGGAGAATGGCCCGCTACTGACCGACGGACGAAGGAGACGCGCCCATGACCGGCTGGACCAGCGATGAGCTCACCAAGATCGGGACCGCACAAGAGCTGCAGATCGCGTCACTGCGACGCGACGGCACCCTGCGCAACCCGAGGACCATCTGGGTCGTCCGCGTGGGCGACGACCTCTATGTCCGATCTATGCACGGGCGCGCCGGCGGCTGGTTCCCCGGCACCCAGGTGCGCCACCAAGGCCACATCGGGGCCGGCGGCGTCGACAAGGAGGTCACCTTCGCCGACGCCGACCCCGACCTCAACGACCAGATCGACGCCGCCTACCGCGACAAGTACCGCCGCTATGGCCCAAGCATCATCGGCGGCGTCGTGAACCCCGGGGCGCGAGCCGCGACCATCAAGCTCATCCCGCGCTCAACAACCTCTTAAAGTAGTTCAACAGTGTCTTGGCTGACAGCGTTCCATTCCTAGCCGGGGGCTTGCTGGTGGTCCTCGCTCGGAGCTTGAGGAAGGGGCGAGGCGTCCTGCCCGCCTCTACCTGGATGCGGCTGGTGAAGCCGGTGGTGCGGCCCAGGTAGTCCTGGGGCCGGGTCGATGCGCAGCGGCCGCGGGGCCTGCCAGCCACGCTGAGGTCGCTCAAGGCGTCCACGACCAAGGCTGCACGAACACGGCCCCGCCCGGGCAGCTGGACACAGGCTTCCCAGCAGCGTGGCATCATCCGGGGTACGAACTGCCCTGGTCGGTCGAGGCTCCTTGGCTCGCTGGCTGGGCGACGGACCCTGGAAGCGGCGGCTGACCCGCCGGTGCGGGAGGAGTGGTGGATGCGAGCATTGCAGTACAGGACCTACGGGGGCCCAGAGGTCCTGGAGTGGGGCGAGGCGCCTGATCCCCACGCCGGCCCTGGGCAGATCCGGATCGCGGTGCGTGCGGCCAGTGTGAACCCGATCGACTGGAAGACCAGCTCCGGCGCGTTGTCCGGTGGCAAGCCCATGGTCGGCACCGGGTACCTCGGCTATGACGCCGCCGGTGTGGTCGACGAGCTCGGCGACGGGGTCAGCGGCGTCGCGGTGGGCGATGAGGTGTTCGGCCGTGGCCACAACACCCAGGCGGAGTACGCCGTGCTGGACTCCTGGGCGGCCAAGCCGCCCTCGATCGACTGGGCGGTGGCCGCCGCGGCGGGCGTGGCCGGTGAGACCGCCGAACGCGGTCTTCGTCTGCTGGAGGTCAACCCCGGCGACACCCTCTTCGTCGACGGCGGCGCGGGTGGCGTGGGAGCGGCCACCGTGCAGATGGCGCTGGCCCGAGGCGCCAGGGTGATCGCCTCCTCCAGCCAGGCCAACCACGACTACCTACGGGAGATCGGTGCCACCCCGGTGCTGTACGGCCAGGGCCTGGCCGAGCGGGTCCGGGCCGCTGCCGGCGGGCCGGTCGACGCGGTCTTCGACGTCGCGGGCAAGACCCCGGTCGGGGACCTGATCGGCTTGGCACCCGAGCCGTCCAAGGTGGTGAGCATCGCCAACTACGCCGCCGGCCAGGCCGGAGCCCGGGTCACCGGGGGCGGCGCCGACAGCCACCCCATGCAGGCCCTGGCCCAGGTCGCCGAGCTGCTGGCCAACAACAAGCTGGTGATCAAGATCCAGACCTTCCCGTTCGACCGCGCCGCCGAGGCCTACCGCATCAGCCAGTCCGGCCACGTCCGCGGAAAACTCGTCCTGGTCCCCTGACGCGCCACGGGCTTGATGCCGTCTCGTGACCCACAAGATGATGGCATGCCAAGGAAGACCAGCCCGGAGGTGAGGCTTGGGCGGTACGGGTGGGCTGGGATTCCCGACGTCCCAGGCCAGTGGAGCTGAGGCGTGATACCGGCAACCATGGTGATCAGCAGGTGAGTAGCGACCGCTACAACCACGTCTTCATGGGCAAGCCTTCGTAGGAAGCCGCGTCAGGCCGGTGACCTCTTCAGTGTCAGTAGACCCCGGCGGGCGCGGCGCGTTTGGCGCCCCTCGTGTGCCATCGACTGGCGCCCACACTCATGCGCCAAGGGTGTCGCCGTCCGCACCATGCGGCTTGGGTTCCAGTACCCGGCGCTGGC
>DATHIG010000472.1:0-6654 GCA_035490035.1 Actinomycetes bacterium | reverse complement strand
CCGGGGGCTGAGGAGCGGCCGTGGTCGGACTCGACCTTGCCGATGGCTGCCAGCACCTGCCAGCTCAACGCCGGACAGACACCCGCCGCGGTGACGTACCGGGCCAGGTAGACGGGGGGGATGTCGCCGAGAGCGGCGTCGCTGGCGCCGATGTCGGGGCCAGCTCCCAGCGCTGGCGCGGGCGCGCGCGCCGCCGGCCGGCCACCATCCGGCGAACCGGCCAGCGCCCGGCCAACCGCCCCAGGCACCCCAGCGACCGAGAACCCAGGGGACGCCGTTCCGGCCAGCAGGCCGAGCAGGAGCAGCGCGACCACCACTCCCCCGCCGCCGAACCGGACCCGGCGGCTCACCGGGATCCTCCGTCCCTGGTCCATGGCGCCCTCCCGGCGCGCCGGGAGGTCACGGGACACCCCAGCCGGACGAGGTGCGGCGGACGCGAACCATGGCGGTCCGCAACCGGCCGGAGCCGGCGTCGGCGAGGACCAGGACCCGAACCTCGCGTGCGGACAGCTTGTCCTGCTGAAGTGGCCGGACCCGGGCCCTTGGCAGGCCGTGGCGGGCCGCGTACCAGGCGGCGGCCACGTCGGCAGGCCGGCTGGGCCGCGCCGCCTGGGCCGGACGGGTCCGGCCGCGAAGCCCACCGTGGTCGCTCGGGGCGGGGCGCCGGTCGGCCTGCCCGTCGGTGGCGCCGCGGACCGCGGGCTGGGCGGCCGCGCTGGGCACCTCGCCCCGGTCGTAGAGGGTGACGACCAGGACGGCCAGCGCCATGGTGAGCGCCGTCGCCCTGCCGAGCCGCCGGCCGGTGTCGCCCCGAGCCGCCGCCAGCACCCGCCGGCCGGTCGCCAGGGCCGCCCTGGCCACGACGGCCGCGGCGGGCCCGAGCCGCACCTGCCCCCGGACAGCGGCCGGAACGGCGCCACGGCGGCGGCCATCCGCCGCGCGTTCCCGGCCGGGGTGGTCGCCGGTGGCAGGGTTGGGGCGGGGGCGGCGCTGGGGCTGGCGGGCGGCCATCAGGCGGCACCTCCCCGCAGGACGACGACCCTCTGGCGGCGGGAGGGCTGGCGTGGGGACGGTCGGGGGTGGCGGCGGAGCAGGCGGCGGATGGCCAGCGCGGCCGCCACGACCGGAGCGGTCGAACCGGCCAGGAGCATCCCCACGTAGGCGTCGGCGGCGTGGGTGAGCTCCGCGACCCGGATGACGACCAGGGCGGTGAGCGCCGACCCGGCAAGCAGGACGAGCGCGGCGGCCAGCGGGACCAGCCAGTAGCGCACGACGGCGCCGCGGCGGCGCGGGTCGACCGCCAGGGGGGCGACCAGTGGGGCGGCCAGCAGCAGCAGCCACACCAGCGCCTGGGCGCAGCTGGCCAGCATGGCCAGGGCGATCAGCAGCAGGGCGAAGGGGACCACGTAGGCCAGGGCGAGGGTGGCGATCACGGCCCGCTCCGGTCCACGCCGTCCGACCGTCCAGTCGCCCACCGCCGCGACCCGGGCCCGCAGGAACCCGAGCACGCCGGGCTTTCCGTCGGGCGGGACGGTGGCCAGCACCGTGGTCCCGGTCTGCAGCCGGGACAGCGGCTCGGCCACGAACGCCGTCCAGTACCGGCCGGCGACGGTCCGTTGCACCGCCTCCGCCCCCGGGTCGGCCGCGGCCGGCCCGGTCGGCGTGCCGGCACGCCCCAGGCCGGTCCCGGTGCCCCTCCGGTCGGTGGCGGTCCCCGACCCGGCGGCCACCGTGCCGCTCGGGTCGCCGGAGGCGCCGGCCCGCAGGAGCAGGTTGGGAACCCTGGTGCCGGCCTCGGCGGCCAGGCGGGTGGCGGTCTGGGGGCGCGTCACCAGGAGGGTGAGGCCGAGCAGCAGCAGCAGGGCGACCAGCCACACCCTTCCGGGGCGGCGGCGCAGGGTGCCCCAGGCGGCCAGGGCGCCAACGGCGGCCAGGGTGGCACCCTCCAGGGGCAGGCGGTGGCGCTCCCGCCAGCCGGCCAGGGAGCGGGCGGCCGCCTCGCCGGCCAGGAAGTCGAGCGGGCTCAGGCGGTGGACGTCGCGCTGGCGTTCGATCGACCCGCGGGTCAGCCAGGCGACCGAGCGGACCGCCCAGCGGGCGTAGGCGTTGAGGCCGCCGCCGCCCTGCAGGGCGACCGTCTCCCGCTGGTAGTCCCAGGTCGGCGCCGCCGGCGCCGGGCCCTGGTGCGGTCGCAGGGCGAACACGACGGCCAGCACCAGGAAGGCGATGACCAGGTAGGCGGCGAGCACGGTGGCGGTGGCCGGGACGCGGCGGGGGGTGCGGGGCCGGGCCGGCGGCCGGCCTCGCCGGATGGTCATGCTCACGGTTGCCCCCTTTCGAGGCATGGCGGCGTCGGGGTCGCGCCGGTCCGCGATCCGGGAGCGGCATGCCGGGGCATGCCGGGGCACGGGTCGGGTGGCCGGACGGTTGGGATCGGTTCGGAGCGCGGCGGGCGCCGGCCGTTCAGGCGCCCACGCTGGACAACGAGGTCAGACCGAGGCGGCTGATGACCACCGACGGTCGAACTGTTCACTCATCGTCATCGGCCACCACCTTCTGTGTTGACCGCGAGGCCGGCAAGGGGGAGGAGAACCGAGGGTGGAGGTGTGGGAGGGTGCTGCCTGCCCCATGGTCGACCGGGCCGGGGACGAGGTCAACCCTTGACTTCATCGCCGGCTCGAAGGAGCCCTGGTCGCCGGGGCAGGACGCGGAGGGAGGGCGGGAGCTGGCCAACCGGGAGGCGCTGGCGCGACTGGCGCGCGTGCCGGCAAGGGAATCAGCTAAACTCTTCTAACCACTCATTCGTCGCTCACCGTGGGTCGCGGCCGACCAGACGTGGGTCTGGTCGCCGGCGGGTGAGGGAAGGGGGCGGGATGGACCTCGGCCTCGGGTTCGACCAGGCTGCCATTGGGATGGCCCTGGTCGCCCTGGACGGCCGTTTCCTGCGCGTCAACCAAGCCCTCTGCGACCTGCTCGGCCGTTCCGAGGCCGAGCTGCTGGCCATCACCATCGCCGACCTGGCCGACCCCGGGGACGCCCCCGAGCTGGCCCACCTCGGCCAGGTCGCCACCGGGCGGGACGCCCAGGCCAGCTTCCAGGTCGAGCGGAGCTGCCGGCGCTCCGACGGCACCCGGCTGGACCTGCTGATCAGCGCGGCCGTGCTGCGTGACCCGGACGGGCGGCCCCAGGGGTTCTTCGGCCAGGTCCAGGACCTCACCGACCGCAACCGGGCCGCGCGGGAGCTGCGTACCAGCGAGGCCCGACTGCGCTCGGTCATCGCCAGCGCCCCGATCGTCCTGACCGCCTACGACACCGACGGGATCTGTCGATTCTCGGAGGGCCGGGCCTTCGAACGGCTGGGCATCACCCCGTCCGAGCGGGTCGGGCGCTCGTTCGTCGATCACCGCGGTGACCAGCCCGAGGCGGCCGCCGACTTCGAGCGGCTGCTGGCCGGCGAGGAGCTGTGGGCCAAGCGCCCGGTCGGCGACGTCATCTTCGACGTCCACTACCGGCCCCTGCTCGACCCCGACGGCAGGGTCGCCGGGGTGGTCAGCGTCGCGGTGGACGTCACCGACCTCGAGCGGGTCGAGCGCGAGCGCCGCCATCTGCTCGGCCAGCTGATCACCGCCCAGGAGGAGGAGCGGCGCCGGCTGGCCGGCGACCTGCACGACGACGCCGTCCAGTCGCTCACCGCCGCCCGCATGCACCTGTCCATCCTCGACCAGGTGGTCGACCGGCTCGACCAGGACACCGCCGGCACGGTCCGGCCGGCCCTCGGCCAGGTCCGCGAGAACCTCGAGCAGGGGCTGGTCGCGGCGCGCACCTTCCTGTTCAACCTGCGGCCACCGCTGCTGGACAGCGCCGGGCTGGAGCCGGCCCTGCGCCAGCAGCTGGCCAAGCTGGCCCAACGGACCGGCTGCAAGACCGAGGTCACCTGGATGCTGGACGAGCGCCTCGACCGCGACCTGGAGATGGTCGCGTTCCGGGTGGTGCAGGAGGCCCTGGCCAACGTGGCCAAGCATGCCGACGCCAGCACGGTGCGGCTGTGGGGCGAGCGGGAAGGCTCGATGGTGGTGATCGCGGTGGCCGACGACGGTGTCGGCTTCGACCCCCAGACGGCCAGCGAGCGGGCGGCGGCCACCGGCCACCTCGGCCTGCGGTCGATGGCCGAGCGGATCCAGACCGCCGGCGGCCGCCTGGAGATCAGCTCGCGCCCCCATCAGGGGACCCAGGTGGTCCTGCGGCTGCCCGAGTAGGGGCGAGGTTCCAGGGGCGAGGGGCGAGGCCGGTGCGGGCGCCGGGGCCGGCTCAGCCTTCGGTGGCGTGGCGGGCCGGACGCAGGCGGCGGCCGGCGAGGGCTCCGGCACTGACCACCAGATCGCGATGGAAGCGGTCGGCGGCGGCGGTCAGGTGGGCCAGCTCGTCGGGGGCGAGGGCCAGGTCGGCGGCGGCCGCGTTCGCCTCCACCTGCGCCACCGACTTGGCCCCGGGGATGGCGACCACGTTGGGGTGGTGGACGACCCAGGCCAGGGCGACCTGGGCCGGGGTGACCCGGTGGGCGTCGGCCAGCTCGCGCAGGGCCGACAGCACCGGCTGGGCCCGGCGCAGGTTCTCGGCCGAGAACAGGAGGTTGGAGGCCCGGGCCCCGCCGGGCGCGGTGTCGGCGGTGTACTTGGCGGCCAGCACCCCCTGGGCGAGCGGGCTGTAGGCGATCACCAGCCGGCCGGCCGCGGCCGCGTGCGGCAGCAGCTCCCGCTCCGGGCGCCGGGCCAGCAGGCTGAAGCGGACCTGGTTGGAGACGACCGGCCCGCCGAGGGCGGACTCGGCGGCCCGCCAGCGGGCCAGGCCGTAGTTGCTCACCCCGACCTGCCCGACCAGGCCGCCGGCCTGCAGGGTGCGCATGCCGCCCATGGTCGAGCGTTGCCGCACCAGCGGGTTGGGCCAGTGGACCTGGTAGAGGTCGAGGCGGTCGGTGCCGAGCCGGGCCAGGCTGCCCCGGGCCGCCGCCGCCACCCGCTCCCTGGTCGGCCAGCTCGGCCAGACCTTGCTGGCCAGGACCACCGAGTCCCGCGCCGAAGGGTTGGCCAGGGCGCGGCCCAGCAGCCGCTCCGAGTCGCCGTGCCCGTAGTGCTCGGCGGTGTCGATCAGGGTGACGCCGAGCGCCCGCGCCCGGTCGACCACGGCCAAGGCCTCGGCCGGGCCGAACTGGGAGCCCCAGCCCCACTCGGGGGAGCCGAACTGCCACGCGCCAAGGCCGATGACCGACACCCGAAGGCCGCAGGCCTCGACGTAGCGCACGCTGGCAGTCCTCCCCGACGGCGGGGTTGAGTGTGCTCGAGCGCCAGCATTCCCGCCCAGGCCCAGGCCGCAAACCCTGGAGAGGCAGGGGTTGGGGATGCGCTCTCCCAGTTGTCAGGCGCCGCAAACCCTGGAGGTCGGGGTTCGGGGGGATGCGGGGGGCAGCGCCCCCCGCAGTCGTCAGGCGCCACAGACCCCGGAGAGGTCGGGGTTCGGGGGGGATGCGGGGGGCAGCGACCCCCGCAGTCGTCAGGCGCTGCGGCGGCCGGCGAAGGCGCGCAGGTCCAGCACTGGGGCGACCCGCTCCGGGGTCGGGGTGGCGACCGCGCGGCCGTTGCCCGGGGGCAGGAACCCAGCGACCGCCGGGGCCGGAGCCCCCCGCAGGCCTCCCGAAACCCCAACCGGTTCGGCGGCGGCGAGGGTCTCGGCCACCTCGAACAGGAGGTCGGGCAGGACCAGGCGCAGGGCGGCGCAGACCGCCTCCAGGACCTCCGAGGAGGCCTCCTTGCGGCCCCGTTCGACCTCCGACAGGTAGGTCAGCGACATCCCGGCAGCCTCGGCCACCTCGCGCAGGGTCCGGCCCTGGGCCAGGCGCCGCCGGCGCAGCGCCTCGCCCACCGCCTCGCGCAGCTTCACCTGCCCAGGACCTCGTCGACCAGGCCGTAGTCCAATGCCTCCTGGGCCGAGAACCAGGTGTCGCGCTCGGTGTCCCGGTGGATCCGCTCGACCGGCTGGCCGGTGGCGTCGGCCAGGAGCTGGTCGATCCGGGCCCGCTGGCGCAGGATCTCCTCGGCGGCCCGCTCCAGGTCGGTCGCCTGGCCCTGGAACTGGCCGGCCCACGGCTGGTGGATCAGGACGCGGGCGTTGGCCGAGGCCCGCCGGCGGCCCCTGGTCCCCGACGCCAGCAGCACCGACGCCATCGAGGCGGCCATGCCGGCGCAGGTGGTGGCGACCGGGCAGGCGAGCTGGGCGATGGTGTCCACGATGGCCAGGCCGCTGAGGACCTCGCCGCCGGGCGAGTTGATGCGCAGGTCGATCGGCGCGTCGGGGTCCTCGCCCTCCAGGTAGAGCAGGCGGGCCATCACGTCGTTGGCCCGGTCGGTGTCGATCGGCCCCGACAGCATGATCACCCGGCGCCGCAGGAGCCGGTCGACCGGGTCGATGGGCCGGTCGAACGCCTCGGTGAAGGTGCCGATGCTCATGGGTGCACGGTACCGGACTCTGCGGCCGCCGACGACCCGTTCCGCCAAGGGCGAACCGGGTAGGATCGGGCCCCCGAGTGCCGAGCGGAAAGCGGAGCGCGCCCATGGCCAGGTTCCACGAGATCGCGGGCTTCGTGATCGTGGCCGGCTGGGC
>DATHIG010000471.1:0-6451 GCA_035490035.1 Actinomycetes bacterium | reverse complement strand
CGGGAGGTGAGCAGGTAGCGGTTCACGTACCCGTCGACGCAGGCCGACGCGAACAGCGCGGTATGTCCCCAGCCGGCCAGGGTGAGCAGCCGCGAGCGCGGCAGCAGCCGGTCGAGGGTGACCGCACCCTGGTAGCGGGTGGCCGGGTCGAACAGATTGCCGACGACCAGCACGGGCTTGGCGGTGGACCGGTTCCAGGGGCCGTCGTAGTGGTCGTCGTCCCAGCCTGGCCACGGCTCGCAGATGCTGGAGACCCAGGTCCAGAGCCGCCCGAAGTAGGGGAAGCGGCGGTCGGACGCCCTGGCCGCCGCCGACCAGGCGCCAACGTTGGACGGGTTGCGGGTCTCCGAGCAGGCGACCCCGGGGAAGCCCTCGATGAAGTTGGGGTAGTCCTCCTGCTGGAGGCCGCCGAGCCGGGCCCGCAGGGCCTGCAGGCCGGCCGCGGCCGCCTGCGGGCTGGTCAGGTCCCACAGCTCCTGGAGGAAGACGGCCAGGTCGGGCCATGAACCAGGGTCGTACATCGCGCCGAGGGTGGTCCCGACCAGGTCGGCGTAGGTGAAGGGAAAGGTGCCGCCGGCACCGTCGGGCAGCTCGACGGGCTCCTGGAGCAGCCGCCCGGCCAGCCGGGCGTAGCGCCGCTTGGGGTTGCCCTTGGAGAAGGCGCAGTTCTGGTCGCCGGCGTCGCAGAGGCGGAAGAACTCGTTGAGGGTCGCCAGGGCGCCCTGGTCGCTGCGCAGCCGGGTCGAGAAGGGCAGCGTGCGGGCCTGGTCGCCGCGGCCGGTGGACCAGGCGACCGGGTCGAGGACGGCGTCGACCACCAAGGCCCTGACCTTGCCGGGGAACAGGTTGGCGTAGGTCGCACCCAGGTAGGTGCCGTAGGAGTAGCCGGCGTAGGTCAGCTTGGCGTCGCCGACGGCCTGGCGCAGCAGGTCCATGTCGCGGGCGACGTTGGCGGTGGACATGTGATCGAGGATCGGCCCGGCGCGCTCCGCGCAGGCCCGGGCGATGGCGCGGTCGGAGCGGACCCAGATCCGCTCCTCCTGCCTGGTCACCGGGAAGGCGATCGGCCACAGGTCGGCGAAGGCGTCGTCCAGCGTCTCGTAGCAGCGCAGCGGGGTGCTGAGGTTGATGCCGCGGGGATCGAAGCCGACCAGGTCGAACCGGGCCCTGACCTCGTCGGAGTAGAGGAACGGCCCGGCGCCGCGGACGAACTCGACGCCGGAGCCGCCGGGCCCTCCGGGGTTGAGGAACAGCGAGCCGATCCGCCGGCTGGGGTCGGTGGCCGGGAGCCGGGCCAGAGCGAGCGAGATCTTGGTCCCGTGCGGCCGGTCGTAGTCCAGCGGCACCAGGGCGGTGGCGCACTCGAACCCGTCGCCGCAGTCGACCCAGTCGAGCTGGGGCACGGCGGCCGCGACGGCCGCCGCCGAGGGCGACGGCTTGGCGCTGACCGACGGGACGGTGATCAGTGCTGCCGCAAGCGCAGCCACCAGGGCCGCAAGCGCGGTTCGGCGGAGCCGGTGCCGCGCGTTCCAGGACTGCGCCAAGGGACCCCCTCGGGCCTGCACCGGCCACCCCCGACGGCACCGGCGATCGAGCCGGATGCTACCTTCATCCCCCACTTCGGGATCAAGACCCGGGTTGGGGATCTCGCCCTACGTTCGTGTGCTACTGCAGATGCGTGCTGCGCAGCCCACCCCGCCGAAACCGGGCGAACTGGGGATTGACCGAAACCGGGCGGTCTGGCAGAGTCCGAAATGACGGCACGGTGGCCTCTTGTATGCCACCGTGCTGTTGAACGGTAGGTCTGGCGGTCGCGCCGGACCGTGCGGCCTGGCCTCTTCCCGTGGCTGGGACGCCGTGCCGGCCCATCCCCGAGGTGGGTCCGGCGGACGGAGGTGCCGTTCGGGGGATGGAAGGCCCCGAGGAGAGCCGCGGGCCGCGTGCTCGAGGCCTACTCGGGGCTTTCCTCTGCCCACAACACCCCGGCTCCACCTCCCGGCTGGGCCGTTGTCAGGCGGCCCCGGCTCCACCTCCCGGCTGGGCCGTTGAGGCGTTGACGATGTCGAGACTGCCGCCTGAGCGGCCGCGGGCGGCGGCCAGGATCTCGGCCAGGATCGAGAGGGCGATCTCAGCCGGCTGGCGGGCGCCCAGGTCGAGCCCGGTCGGGCTGTGCAGCCGGCTGACGTCCGCGCCGGCCTGGCGCAGCCGGTCCACGAACCCCGGGGTGTGGCGCCGGCTGCCCATCACCCCGACATAGCCGACCCGGCCGGCGAGCACGCCCTCCAGGGCGGGCAGCAGCTCGGGGTCGTCATGGTCGACGAACACCACCGCGTCGCCCGGGCCCAGCCCCTGGCTGGCCGCCTCGAAGCCGGTCGAGCCGGGAGCCTCGGCCAGCACGGCCATGCCGACAACCTCGCCGATGGCGGCCAGGGCGTCGGCGACCGGGCCGGCGCCCCCCACCACCATCCTGGCCGGGCCGGCAAAGGCCTCAAGGAAGACCTCGACCACGCCAGCACCCGGCTCGCCTTCGAAGCTGGTGTAGGAGCGCATGCCCGACCGCTCCCCCGCCACCAGCAGTCCCGCCCCATCCCTGCCGGCCTTGCGGTCAAGGCCGTTGCAGCCGATCGTGCCGGCCAGCAGCGCCCCGTCCGGCCCGAACAGGGCCCGGTTCCCCGGCGCCGACGGCGGGTCCCCCTCGGTCCGCACGGTGGTGCCCATGACCACGGTGCGCCCGCCCCGCCTCGCCTCGTCCATCGCCGCGAACACGTCCTGGCTCACAGTGGCGCCTCCTGGCCGGTGGGGCCGCGACGCTGCTCGTGCTCCCGGAGCTGGTTGAGGACGCCGCCGGCCAGCACGACCTGGCGTTCGCGGGGCGAGAGGTCGAGCCCGCCGGTGAACCCCTGCTTGCCCGCTATCCGGACCTCGACCTCCTCCGACCCGCCGGCCACGGCCTGCTGCAGGTCGGGGATGGCCAGCTCGTCGCCCACCTCCAGCCGGTCGTGGGTCTGCTTGTCGATGGAGACCGGGAGCAGGCCCTGGGCGATCAGGTTGCGCCGGTGGATGCGGGCGAAGCCCTGGGCCAGGACGCAGCGGACGCCGAGGGCGAGCGGGGCCAGGGCGGCGTGCTCGCGGCTGGAGCCCTGGCCGTAGTTCTCGCCGCCGACGATGAGCCCGCCGCCCCAGTCCTTGGCCCGCTGCACGAACTCCGGGTCCTCCTTCATGAAGGTGTACTCGGCGATCGCGGGCACGTTGGAGCGGTCGGCCATGACGATGGCCCCGTCGGGCGCCATCGACCCGGTGGAGATGTTGTCGGGCAGCACGATCAGCACCCGCCCCTGGAGGCTGTCGGGCAGCGGCGGCGGGATCGGCGGCTTCCTGATGTTGGGGCCACGGATGATCTCGATCCGCTCGGCCTCCTCGGGCGGCGGGGGCGCCAGCAGCATGAAGTCGTCGACCACCGGCTCGGGGTCGTCGACCTCGGGTGGGTCGCCGAGGGTGCGGGGGTCGGTGATCCTGCCGGCCAGCCCGGTGGCCGCGGTGGTCGCCGGCGAGGCCAGGTAGACCTGGTCGTCGACGGTGCCGGAGCGGCCCTTGAAGTTGCGGTTGAAGGTCCGCACGCTGGCCCTGCCGGTGGGCGGGGCCTGCCCGATCCCGACGCACGGCCCGCAGGCCGGTTCCAGGATGCGCAGGCCGGCCCGCTCCAGGTCCTCCAGCACCCCTGAGCTGGTGATGGTGGTGAGGATCTGGCGGCTCCCCGGCGACAGCGTGCCCACGGTCTCTGGCGGCAGGTGCCG
This sequence comes from Actinomycetes bacterium, assembly GCA_035490035.1. Taxonomy (GTDB): domain Bacteria; phylum Actinomycetota; class CALGFH01; order CALGFH01; family CALGFH01; genus CALGFH01. The sequence continues at coordinate 2,657 of DATHIG010000471.1, read as the reverse complement.
GCCCCGCAGCACCGCCGCCGGGATGGCCAGGTCCTCGTACCAGGAGTTCACGCTTGACCCGAAGCAGACCTGGAACACCGGGGTACCGGCGACCTCCGCGACCGGGACCACATTGTCGGGCTGATGGGGCCGGGCGATCAGCGGCTCGAGTCGAGACAGATCCACCTGGATCTCCTCGTCATACTCGGCCTCCGCGTCGGGGCCGAGCTCGACCCACTGGTCCTCCCGCCGCTGGCGGGCCAGGAACCGCCGGGTCCGCTCGTCGGACGGGAAGATCGCGGTGGTCCCGCCCAGCTCGGTGATCATGTTGCAGACGGTGGCCCGCTGGGTGACCGGCAGGCTGGCCACCCCAGGCCCGGTGAACTCGAAGATCCGGTTGAGGCCGCCCTTGACCGTGTACCTCCGAATGAGCCACAGGATCAGGTCCTTGGAGGCGACCCAGGGCGGCAGCTGCCCTTCCAGGTGCACGCCGACCACGATGGGGGTCGGGGTCTGGAACGGGTAGCCGGCCATCGCCAGGGCGACCTCCAGCCCGCCGGCGCCGATGGCGATCGAGCCGCAGGCCCCGGAGGTCGGCGTGTGCGAGTCGGCCCCGAGCAGGGTCGCGCCGGGGCGGGCGAAGCGCTCGGTGTGGACCTGGTGGCAGATGCCGTTGCCGGCCCGGGAGTAGTGCAGGCCGTAGCGGGCGGCGCAGCCCTGCAGGAACAGGTGGTCGTCGGCGTTGCGGTGGTCGAAGCCGAGCATGTTGTGGTCGACGTACTGGACGGCCAGGCCGACCCGGACCCGGTCAAGGCCGAGGGCCTCGAACTCCATGCAGGCCATGGTCCCGGTGGCGTCCTGGAGCAGGGTCTGGTCGATCCGCAGGGCGATCTCCTCGCCGGGGTCCAGCCGTCCGGAGACCAGGTGCTGTTCGAGGATCTTGGCGGTCATGGTTCCACGCATGGGCTGATCCTAGCTGAGCCGGACGACCGGGAGGCGGTCGGTGGCCAGCCGGACCGGGTTGTCGCGCACCTGGGCCAGCCGTTCCAGGAATTCGGCCCTTGGCAGGTCGCGGGCGCCGAGACTGGCCAGGTGCGGGGTGACCACCTGGACGTCGATCAGGCACCCGCCGGCCTCGGCCAGCCGGGCGGTCAGGTCGACAAGGGCAACCTTGGAGGCGTCGGTGGCCAGGTGGAACATGGACTCGCCGGTGAACACCCCGCCGACGGCGACCCCGTACAGGCCGCCGACCAGCTCGCCGTCGGCCCACACCTCCAGGCTGTGGGCATGGCCGAGGCCGTGCAGCCGCTGGTAGGCGGCGCGCATCGGCGCCGTGATCCAGGTGCCGGCCTCTCCCACCGGGCCGGGGCGGTCGGCGCAGCCGGCGATCACCGTCGAGAAGGCATGGTCGACGGTGGTCTCCCAGCCGCAGTGGCGGATCCTGGCCCGCAGGGACCGCGACACCACCAGCCCATCCAGCGGGATCACCCCGCGCGGATCTGGCGAGAACCAGGGCAGCGGCGCCCCCGGGTGCGGCCAGGGGAAGATCCCCCGGCGGTAGGCGTCGACCAGGGTCGCCGGCTCAAGGTCGGCGCCGATCCCGACCAGCCCGTCCTCCCCGACGGTGACCGGGTCGGGGAAGCGCCATCGGGACGGGCCTGGGACGGGCAACGGAGCCTCTCGACTTCGGGGTCCGGAGGGCAAGCCTAGCCCTCGGGTCGGCGCAGGGGGACCCGGGCCCGGGGGCTCGGTGGTGCAGGAGCCCTCCCGCCGCGCTGTCCAGGTTGGCTCGCTTGCTAGAACCGATCCGTTGGCTCACGATACGGGTCGCTCGCGGCGTCGAGGCCGGCGCATCCCCCCGCGTCCGGAGGAGCTATGGCTCGGTTGCGTCCCCTGCTGGCCGCACTGGTGCTGGCGCTGCCGGCATGCCTGGCCGCCGGCGTGGCCGCGGCGGGCCCTGCCAGCCCGGACTCCGGCGGCGGGGAGCCGGCGGTCGCCGCGGCCACGTGCGTGGACAGCATCGGGGTCAACGCCCGTTCCGGCGACGCCGCCGCCGGCTGGGCGCTGGCCGAGCGGCTGCGAGCCGCCGGCATCCGCCACGTCCGTGGCCCGGCCGCATCCGGCCCCGACGACCCGGCCCTGGAGGGGCTGCGGGCGCTCGCCGGAGCCGAGCTCCAGCTGGACCTGGTCGTCGGGGCCGACGCCGACCCGGCGGCCGTGGTCGAGGCGGCCGCCTCCCTCGGCGGCGGGGTCGCCGCCCTCGAGGTCAACGACCGTCGCGACCCGGGCCCGTTGCGCAGCGCCGTGCGACGCCACCCCCGCCTGCCGGGCGTCGCGGTGCTCGCCCCGGCCGCGGGCGCCGACTACCACACCGATAGGATCGACCTTCATGGCCAGTGCCCAGGCTGCGCTCGCGACCTTGGCGCCGGCGACGCCGCCGTGCAGGTCACCGAGGTCACCGTCGGCGCGGGCGTCCCCGACGCCGTGGCGGCCAGGTACCTGCCCAGGCTGCTGCTGGCCAATGCCGGCCTGGCCGTCCGCACCTACCTGGATGCGCGCGGCGACGCCGACACCGGCCCCGGGCTGCTGGACCCGGCCGGCTCCCCCACGCCCGCCTACCACGCCGTCGCCGGGTTGGTGGCGCTGCTGGGCGACCGTGGGCGGCAGTTCGAGCCGGA
>DATHIG010000470.1:0-5286 GCA_035490035.1 Actinomycetes bacterium | reverse complement strand
CCTTGCCGGGGCTCGGGCTCCGGGGCGGCGGGACCGGCCGCTCGACCACGATGGCGACGACGTCGAGGGTGCCGAGGGCGGCGTAGGGGCGGACCGAGACCCGGGGGACCAGGCTGGCCGCCCCGGCCGGGTCGACCCGCTCGACCACGCCGATGGGCAGCCCGGCCGGGAACATGCTGCCCTGGTAGCCCTGGGTGACGACCGGGTCTCCGCGGCCGACCCGGGTGCCGGCCCGGACCGGCTGGAAGGAGAGCAGCTGGGAGCCGCTGCCCTTGACGATGCCCGGCGCCTTGCCGCGGGCCAGGCTGGCCGCGACCCCGCTGGTCGGGTCGGTGACCAGCAGCACGGTGGCGTAGTCGGCGGTCACCTGGGTGACCCGCCCGACCAGCCCGTTGGCGTCGACCACCGCCATGTCACGGGCCACCCCCTGGCGCGACCCGGCGTCGACGGTCACCGACAGCTGGAAGTTCGAGCCCGAGCTGGCCACCACCGAGGCGCCGACGGTCCGGCAGCCGCAGCGCCTGGCCATGCCGAGCGTCCCCCGCAGGCGCTGGTTCTCGCCGAGCACGTCCTGGTAGGTCCGCTCCTGGGCGCGAAGCCGGGCCACCTCGGCCTCCAGGCGACGGTTCTCCCCGCGCAGGCCGCCGAGCTCGGCCGCCCCGCCGACCAGGTTGGCCACCGGCCGGACGGCCGCGCTGGCGCCCTGCTGCAGCGGCCCGAACACGGCGATGGCCAGCCGCTGCAGGCGGTCGACGGGGCCGCCCGTTGGCTGCCGGAAGTCGATCGTGATGAGCACGATCGCGGCAACCAGCAGCAGGGCCAGGACGGTGCGCGCGCGGCGGGGACGTTCGTACACCTTCTCCAGGGGGGCCGTCGGCCTCCCGACCTCCGTGGTGTCAGTGGGCCTCTGACGAGATGAGCACTCGCTTGAGCGACTCGAACTCCTCGATGCACTTGCCGGAGCCGAACGCCACCGAGTGCAGGGGCTCGTCGGCCACGTGGATCGGCATGCTGGTCTCGTGCTTGAGCCGCTCGTCGAGCCCGCGGAGCAGGGCGCCACCGCCGGTGAGGACGATGCCCTTGTCCATGACGTCGGCGGCCAGCTCGGGCGGGGTGCGGTCCAGGGTGTTCTTGACGGCATCGACGATCTGGTTGACGGGCTCCTCGATCGCCTTGCGGATCTCCTCGGCGCCGATGGTGATCGTCTTGGGCAGGCCGCTGACCAGGTCGCGGCCGCGGATGTCGGTGGTCGGCTCCTCGGGCAGCGGGAACGCCGAGCCGAGGTTGATCTTGATGTCCTCGGCGGTGCGCTCGCCCAGCATCAGCGAGTATTCCTTCTTGATGTAGCTGATGATCGACTCGTCGAGCTCGTCGCCCCCGATGCGGATGCTCTGGCTGGTGACGATGCCGCCGAGGGCGACAACGGCAACCTCGGTGGTGCCGCCGCCGATGTCGACCACCATGTTGCCGGCGGGCTCGTGCACCGGCAGTCCGACGCCGATGGCGGCGGCCATCGGCTCCTCGATGATGAAGGCGCTGCGGGCCCCTGCCCGGTAGGTGGACTCGACCACGGCCCGCCGCTCCACCCCGGTGATGCCGGACGGCACGCAGACCACCACCCGGGGCTTGGCCATGAACTGGCGCCGGTGCACCTTGTGGACGAAATAGCGGAGCATCTTCTCGGTGGTGTCGAAGTCGGCGATGACCCCGTCCTTGAGCGGGCGGATGGCCACGATGTGGCCGGGGGTGCGGCCGATCATCGCCTTGGCCTCGGTGCCGACGGCCAGGATGGCGTTGTTCTTGGTGTTGATGGCCACGACGGACGGCTCGTTGAGCACGACCCCGCGGCCGCGGACGTAGACCAGCGTGTTGGCGGTTCCGAGGTCGACGGCCATGTCGCGGCCGAGGAAGCGGAAGGCGTTCTGCAAGCCAGACCAGCCCCTTCCAGCGTTCATGGGATCACGGCGGTAGGCAGAAATGCCTGGGAAACGTGGGCATCCTACACCAGCCCCTCGAACGGCCCAATGACTGGAGGGTCACATCTGGGGAAAGAACAGGGCCAGCTCGCGAGCGGCCGACCCGCCAGAGTCGGAGCCGTGGACCAGGTTCTTCTCGATCTCCAGCCCGTAGTCGCCGCGGATCGAGCCCGGCGGTGCGGCGACCGGGTTGGTCGGGCCCATCAGGGTGCGGACGGCGCTGACCGCGTCGGGGCCCTCGACGCAGATCGCGACCAGTGGGCCCGAGGTGATGAAGGCGACCAGGTCGCCGAAGAACGGCTTGCCCTCGTGCTCGCCGTAGTGCCGCCTGGCGGTCGCCTCGTCAAGGGTGCGCAGCTCCATGGCGGCCAGCCGGAACCCCTTGCGTTCGAGTCGGCCGACGACCTCGCCGACCAGTCCGCGGGCGACCGCGTCGGGCTTGCACAGGACCAGGGTGCGTTCGTCGGCCACCGGGTACCTCCAGAGGGGAAGGCGGAGAAGTGTCCGGGATCATACTCAAGCCGGGCCGGCGCCCATCAGCAGCGTCCGCGCCTCCCCCGCCGTGTACAGGGAGCCGGTGACCACGACGGCCTCGGTCACGGCGGCGCTGTCGATCGCCAGACGGACCGCGCTGGGAACGTCGGGGGCGACCTCGGCGTGCAGGCCGAGCGCCTCGGCCTCCTTGCGCAGCCGCTCGGCCGGGGCCGCCCTTGGGCTGCGGTTGGTGGTCACGATCAGCCTGCCCGTTGCCGGGGCCAGGCCCTCGAGGATGCCGCGCACGTCCTTGTCGGCCAGGCAGGCAACCACGAGGATGCGCCGGTCGACCACGAACTCCTCGAGCAGGGCCGCCGCCAGCGCGCGGGCCCCGGCCGGGTTGTGGGCACCGTCCAGCAGCACCAGCGGGTTGCGGGAGACGACCTCCAGCCGGCCAGGCGAGCTGACGGCCGCGAACCCGGCCCTGACGGTGTCGGGGTCCAGCGCCCGCTGCCGCCGCTCGGACGCCGGCGCGTCGGTCCCCGGCCCCCATGACCCCTGGTGGGCGCCGAGGAACGCCTGGACCGCAACCAGCGCCGCGGCGGCGTTCTCGGCCTGGTGGCGGCCGTGCAGCGGCACCAGGATGTCGGGGATGGTGCCGGTCGGGGTGCGCAGGTCGAGGACCTGGCCGCCGACTGCCTGGCGGCGCCGCTCCACCCCGAAGTCGCGCCCCTCGACCAGCAGGCGGGCGTCCAGCCTGGCAACCCGCTCCCCGATCACGGCGAGCACGTCGTCGTCCTGGGCCTGGCTGACCACGGTGGCGCCCTGCTTGATGATCCCGGCCTTCTCGGCGGCCACCGCGGCCGGGGTGTCGCCCAGCTCCGGGTGGTCGAGGGCGACCCGGTTGATCACCGCGACGTCGCCGTGGACCAGGTTGGTGGCGTCCCAGGTCCCGCCCATGCCGACCTCGACGACCTGGGCGTCGACCGGCACCTCGGCGAACCAGGTGAAGGCCAGGATCGTCAGGGCCTCGTAGAAGGTCACGGGCTGGTCGGAGACCCGGTCGACCTCGGCCAGGAACGGCTCCAGGTAGGCCCAGGTCTCGGCGAGCTCCTGGGTGGAGATCGGCCGGGTGGGCAGCGCCACCCGCTCGCGCACGTCCTGGAGGTGGGGGCTGGTGTAGACGCCGGCGCCGACGCCGAAGGCGGCGAGCAGGGCCGCGACCATGCGGGCGGTGGTGGTCTTGCCGTTGGTGCCGGTCAGGTGCACGGCCGGCGCGGCCCGCTCGGGGTGGTCCAGCAGCTCGGCCAGGCGGGTGATCCGCTCCAGGCTCGGGGCCATGCGGGTCGGCGTGCGCGCGTACAGGGCGGCGACAGCGTCTCGGTATTCCATGAGGCAAGATTGTAGTGACGGCGAGGGCCCGCCACCTCCATGGGTGGCGGGCCGCTCGACCGGGCTTCCGCTGGCGCGGCCGGGGGAATTCGTCAGGGACTATTCTGGGAGAGAATTTCCGCGAGCAGGTCGTGGGCGCCGGGCCGCAGCATGCCCGCCTCATCGAGCAGACCCTGGAGCCGCCCCGCCGCCAGCAGCCGTTCGGCGGCCCGGCCGGTGGCCAGCTTGCCGTACGGCCATGGCCGCAGGTCGTGCGGGAAGGCCTTGGCCAGCGCCCCCAGCAGCGCCTCGACGGTGCCCAGCCCGCCCGGTCCCTTGGCCTCCACCTCGACCTCGAGCAGGCGCACGGTTCCTGCCGGGAGCTGGTAGGCGACCTCGTCGACGGCCAGCTCGGCCACCGGCGCCCGGCCCCGGCCGACCACCTCCCGTGGGGTCCGGATGGTCTCCCGGACCTGGGTCGGGCGGAACCCGAGGCCGGCCAGGACCGCCAGAGGCTCTCCCGGGCCGAGCGGAGGGCTGGGCACCTGGATGCCGCGGCGCCGCAGCTCCTCAAGGGCGGCCTGCAAGGCCGCTGCCGACCAGGGCGCCTCCAGCTCCAGCCGCTCCGAGGCCGAACCGGTCCGCCTGGCGTCCGCCTTCAGGGTGAGCAGCGGCCGCCCGTCCAGCTCCCTGACCCGGAGGGCGACCCTGGCTTCGGCCAGGGCGCCGTCGCCGGTGTCGAGGTAGACGTCGCGGATCTGTTCGGGGTCCCTCGGCAGCAGCTGGAACCCTTCAAGGCCCTGGAGGCTGGCCAGCCGTCGCCGCACCGCCGCCGGGTCGTCCCCGCAGGCCAGCAGGACTCCCTCCAGCTCGCGCGGCGATTCGCTCATCCGGTGACCCCTCCAGCCGGCCCGTGTCTGTGACGGCATCATCGGCCGTGCCCGCCGGAGCGGTCCACCCGACGGCGAGCACCAGCAGCGCCAGCCCGGCCAGCAGGACCGCACCGGCCGGGGCGAGCAGCAGCCACGGACGAGCCAGTCCGCCCGCCTCCAGCAGACGCGCGACGGCGCCGAGCAGGTCGGCCGGGTCGTCGGGGCGCCGACCCGCCAGCGCCGTCACCAGACCGGCCCAGGCGGCTCCGGTCAAGGCGAGCTGGGCGACGGGCACGGCCATGAGCCACAGCCCGCGACGGCCGCCGGGAAGCCGGTCGAGGCCGAGCGCGGCCACAACCGCCAGCACGGCCAGGCCGGGGAACAGGTAGCGGGGGTGGGTGTGGCCGCCGTTGCCGTCGTAGGAGGCGACCATCGCGTAGACCCCGACGGGCCAGGCCAGCGCCAGCGCCCAGGCGGCCGCCGCCGGCCCGCCGGTCGTCGTCCCGTCGCGGGTGCTCCGCTGGACCCGCAGCCGGGTTGCCGCGGCCATGGCGAGACCGGCCAGGACGAGCAGCCCGATCACCCTGGGCACC
>DATHIG010000469.1:0-5448 GCA_035490035.1 Actinomycetes bacterium | reverse complement strand
CGGTGGCCAAGGACCGCGTCAATTTCATGGGCGAGATCGTCGCCGTGGTCGTGGCCGACAGCCGCGAGCACGCCGCCGACGCCATCGAGGCGGTCGAGGTCGACTACGACGAGCTGCCGGTGGTCACCGACATCATGGAAGCCCTTGAGGACAGCTCGCCGGTCATCCACGACGCGCTCGGCTCCAACAAGGCCTACACCTGGGGGCTCTCCAACGGCGACGTCGACCGGGTGTTCGCCGAGGCGCCGGTGGTCGTCAGGCAGCGCTACTACCACCCGCGGCTGATCCCCAACGCGATCGAACCCCGCGGCGTGGTCGTCCAGCCGGTCCCCGCCCAGGGCGAGTACACCATCTGGTCGGCCACCCAGATCCCGCACATCCTCAAGCTCCTGCTCGCCCTCACTCTCAACATCAGCGAGGCCAAGGTCCGGGTGATCGCACCGGAGGTCGGCGGCGGCTTCGGCTCCAAGCTGAACGTCTACGCCGAGGAATGCATCGCGCTGGCCGTGGCCCGCCGGCTCGGCATGCCGATCAAGTGGACCGAGGAGCGCTCCGAGGGCTACCTGGCCACCATCCACGGCCGCGACGTGATCCAGGACATGGAGGTCGCCGCCACCGAGGAGGGCAAGACGCTCGGGTTCCGGGTCAAGCTCTACGCCGACTTCGGTGCCTACCTCCAGCTGGTCACCCCAGGCATCCCCATCCTCGGGGCCTGGCTGTACCACGGCGTCTACGAAGCCCAGGCCTACGGCTTCGAGGCCACCGGGGTGTTCACCAACAAGACCCCGACCGACGCCTACCGGGGCGCCGGCCGGCCCGAGGCGACCTACGCGGTCGAGCGGATCATGGATGCGCTGGCGCACCGGGTCGGCAAGGACCCGGCCGAGATCCGCGAGATGAACTTCATCCCGCCGTTCGACGAGGCGCGGGAGGTCGTCAGCGGCCTCTCGTTCGACTCCGGCAACTACCACGCCACCATGGAGAAGGCCAAGCGGCTGGTCGGCTACGACGAGGTCCGGCGCGAGCAGCAGGCCAATGACGGCCGCCGCGACGGCAAGCTGCTCGGGGTCGGCTTCTCCACCTACATCGAGATGTGCGGCCTGGCCCCCTCGCAGCTCTTGGCCGCCCTCAAGTACGGCGCCGGCGGCTGGGAGGCCGCCACCATCCGCTGCCACCCGACCGGCAAGGTCACCGTGATCACCGGCACCTCGCCCCACGGCCAGGGCCACGTGACCACCTGGTCGCAGATCGCGGCCGACGCGCTGGGGGTCGACCCCGACGACGTCGACGTGCTCCACGGCGACACCGCCGTCTCGGCGCTGGGCATGGACTCCTACGGCAGCCGCAGCGCCGCGGTCGGCGGCGAGGCCCTGTACCGGGCGGCAGAGAAGATCAGGGCCAAGGCCCGCACCATCGCCGCCCACGAGCTCGAGGTCGCCGAAGAGGACCTGGAGTGGAAGGACGGCAAGTTCCAGGTGACCGGCGCGCCCGACCGGGCCAAGACGATCCCGGAGGTCGCCTTCACCGCCTGGACCGCCCATGCCCTGCCGGTCGAGGTCGAGCCGGGCCTGGAGGCGACGGCGGTCTACGACCCGCCCAACTTCACCTTCCCGTCCGGCGCCCACGTCTGCGTGGTCGAGGTCGACCCGGAAACCGGGTCGACCCGGATCGACAGGTACGTGGCCGTCGACGACTGCGGCACGGTCATCAACCCGATGATCGTGGACGGCCAGGTGATGGGCGGGGTCGCCCAGGGCATCGCCGAGGCCCTCTACGAGGAGGCGCTCTACGACGAGAACGGCACCCTGCTGACCGGCAACATGTCCACCTACCGGATCCCGTCCGCGGCCGAGCTGCCCGGGATGACCCTCGACCGCGAGGTCTCCCCGTCGACCACCAACAACCTCGGGATCAAGGGCATCGGCGAGGCCGGGACCATCGCCGCCCCGCCGGCGGTGCTGAACGCCGTCGCCGACGCGCTGCGCTTCGTCGGGGTCGAGTTCATCGACCTGCCGGCCAGCGCCGAGAGGGTCTGGAGGGCCGTCCAGGAGGCCAAGGGGGCGGCGCCGCGGGACCGCGTGGTCGAGGGCGGCGGCACCGGCGCGGCCAGTATGACCCCCGGAGCGGAAGGAGGCGTGGCATGATCCCGGCGGCGTTCGACTATGAGGTCGCCGAGTCGGCCGACCATGCCATCAGCCTCCTCGGCGAGCACGGCGAGGACGCCAAGCTGCTCGCCGGCGGGCACTCGCTGCTGCCGCTGATGCGGCTGCGCCTGGCCGCGCCGACGATGCTGGTCGACATCGGCCGCCTGCGCGACCTGAGCTACGTCCGCGACGGCGGCGACCATGTGGCCGTCGGCGCCCTGACCACCCACGAGGAAGCCCACTTCTCCGAGCTGCTGCAGCGGGAATGCCCGATCCTGGCCCACGCCGCCGGCGAGGTGGGGGACCCCCAGGTCCGCCACCGCGGCACGGTTGGCGGCTCGGCGGCCCACGCCGACCCGGCCTCCGACCTCCCGACGGTGCTGCTGGCGCTGGACGCCGACCTGGTCGTGCACGGGCCGGGTGGCGACCGGACGGTGCCGGCGCGCGACTTCTGGAAGGGCATCTTCGAGTCCGAGCTCGGCCCGCAGGACCTGCTCACCGAGATCCGGGTGCCCAAGCTGGCCGGAGCCGGCTGGAACTACCAGAAGTTCCACCCGAGGGCGCAGGACTGGGCGATCGTCGGCGTGGCCGCGGTGGCCCGCAACGGCGACGTCTCGGTGGCCCTGACCAACATGGGGGAGACGCCCCTGCGGGCCAGCGCGGTCGAGCAGGCGCTGTCCTCCGGGGCCGACCCGGCCGCCGCCGCCGAGCAGGCGCTCGAGGGCACCAACCCGCCCGACGACGCCCTGGCCAGCTCCGAGTACCGCCGCCACCTGGCCAAGGTGCTGACCAGGCGGGCCGTCGAAGGAGCAAGGTCGAGCTGAACAGCGCGCACGAGGGGAGGGCGCCCGGCGGCGGCGCCCTCCCCTTCAGTTCCGTCGAGGAGCTGGAGGCGGGCCTGGCCAGGAACGCCTACCTGGCCGACCGGGGCCTGGCCACCGCCGTCTACCTTGCCTTGCACCTGGACAAGCCGCTGCTGCTGGAGGGCGAGGCCGGGGTCGGCAAGACCGAGGTCGCCAAGGTGCTCGCGGCCCTGCTGGGCCGGGAGCTGGTGCGCCTGCAGTGCTACGAGGGGATCGACGCCAGCCAGGCGCTCTACGAGTGGGACTACTCCCGCCAGCTCATCGCCGTGCGGGCCGCGCAGCTCGGCGAGGCCCAGGCCGACCTGTTCGGCCGCGAGTTCCTGGTCGAGCGGCCGCTGCTGGCCGCCGTGCGGGCCGGGTCGGCTGCCGTGCTGCTGATCGACGAGCTGGACCGGGCCGACGACGAGTTCGAGGCGTTCCTGCTCGAGGTGCTGAGCGAGTTCGCGGTCACCATCCCCGAGATCGGCCGGGTCGCCGCCGACCGGCCGCCGGCCGTTGTGATCACCTCCAACCGGACCCGGGAGCTGCACGACGCGCTCAAGCGCCGCTGCCTGTACCACTGGATCGACCATCCCTCGGTCGCGCGCGAGGTCGAGATCGTGCGCGTGCGGGCCCCGGAGGTCCCGGAGGCGCTGGCCCGCCAGGTCGCCGAGGCGGTGGCCCGGCTGCGCGAGATGGACGTCGCCAAGCGTCCAGGGGTGGCCGAGACGATCGACTGGTCGCAGGCGCTCGCCTTCCTGGGTGCGACCCGGCTGGAGCCCGAGCAGGCCGCCGCCACCCTGGGCGCCCTGCTCAAGGACCACGAGGACCTGGAGCTGGTCCGCTCTCGCCTTGACCAGGTCATCGGCCGGGAATGAGCACGCCGCCGGTGGTCGAACCGGGCCTGGAGCGGCTGGTCGGGTTCGGGCGGCTGCTGCGGCGGCGCGGGCTGCCGGTCGGGACCGGGCGGATCCTGACCTTCTGCCGGGCCGTGGCCGTCCTGGACCGGCTGGACCGCGATGGCGTCTACTGGGCCGGGCGGGTCGCCATGGTGGCCCGCAAGGAGGACCTGGCCGCCTACGACGCCGCCTTCGACGAGTGGTTCCCGAGCTCGACGGGCGACGCCCTGGCCATGGTCGCCGGGTGGGGCCAGAGCATGAGCGGCCCACCCGAGATCGACATCCTGGTCGACCAGGGTGTTCCCGAGGAGTCCTGGGAGCCGGCCGAGGGGGCCGACGACGGCGAGGCGCCGCTCGGGGTGCTGGCCAGCGCCGCCGAGGTGCTTCGGGGCAAGTCGTTCGACGAGCTCTCCGAGGCCGAGCGGCTCCAGGCCGACCACGTCATCCGCGCCCTGTCGCTGCACCTGCCGACCAGGCGGAGCCGGCGCTACCGGTCCTCCCCCTACGGGCGCCGCTTCGACCAGCGCCGCACCCTGCGGGCGTCGCTGCGCACCCAGGGGGAGCCGTTCCGGCGGGCCTGGCGCGACCGCCGGCAGCGGGTCAGGCCGCTGGTGCTGATCCTGGACGTCTCCGGGTCGATGTCGTCCTACTCGCGGGCCCTGATGCAGTTCGGCTTCGCGGCCATGCGGGCCGGCCGGCGGGTCGAGGTGTTCTGCTTCGGGACCAGGCTGACCAGGGTCACCAAGGCCCTGGCCCGCTCCGAACCGGACGACGCCCTGCGCGAGGTCTCCGCCGCCGTGGTCGACTGGAACGGCGGCACCCGCATCGGCGCATCCCTCAAGGAGCTGCTCGACCGCTGGTCCCAGCATGTCGCCATGCGCGGGGCGGTGGTGGTGCTCTGCTCCGACGGGCTGGAGCGGGGGGAGCCGGCCCTGCTGGCCGCACAGGTGGCACGGCTGTCACGCCTGGCCCACCGGCTGATCTGGGTCAACCCGCTCAAGGGCAGCCCCCGCTACGAGCCGCTGGCCCGCGGCATGGCCGCCGCCCTTCCCCACGTCGACGTGTTCCTGGCCGGCCATAACCTCGAAAGCCTCGAGTCCCTCTGCGAGGTCCTGGAGGGTGCCCGGTGAGGTGTACGTTGGCGGGGTGAACCTGACCGTGCTGCTCACCGAGGAGCCGCTGTCGCTGGATGCGGCCTACCAGGCGGTGCTGCTGCCCGGGTGCGGTGGGACGGCCCTGTTCGTCGGCACCACCCGCAGCCCCAACCAGGGCCGCGAGGTCGACGAGCTCCAGTACGAGGCGTTCGCCGAGCTGGCCAGGCCGGAGATGGAGCGGGTCGGGCGGGAGGCTGCCGCCCGCCACGGCCTGGGTGCCGTCTACGTCGGCCATCGGGTCGGGGTGGTGGCGGCGGCCGAGCCGAGCGTGATCGTCGCCGCCTCGGCGCCCCACCGAGCCGAGGCGTTCGCCGGCTGCCGCGAGCTGATCGACGAGCTCAAGCGGACCGTTCCCATCTGGAAGAAGGAACGCTGGGCCGGCGGCGGCCAGTGGGTCGGCCTGCCCGAG
>DATHIG010000468.1:0-13441 GCA_035490035.1 Actinomycetes bacterium | reverse complement strand
GCCAGGACGTGGCGGCGACCGTACCGCCGCCGCAGCCGCTCGGTCTCGGCCGCGCTCGACAGGTCGACGGTGACCGCCACTACAGCACCTCCATGCGACGGACCGCGCGCAGGATGGCGATGGCGGCGGCCAGCAGCAACGGGAACAGGAACAGCGCCACCGCGGCCCCCTGGGCGACGTCCCCGCCCTCGATCCCGCGGATGAACGCCCAGCTGGCCAGCACCTGGGTGGAGTGGGTGGGGCCACCGCGGGTGAGGACGTACACCACCGTCATGTCGGTGAAGGTCAGGATGGCCCCGAACAGGGCCGCGACCGCGACCACGGGCAGGGTCAGGGGGATGGTCACCTCGAGCATGCGCCGCCAGAAGCCGGCCCCGTCCACCCGCGCCGCCTCGTCGATGTCCTTGGGGATGGCGACCAGCCCGGCCATGATGATGACCGCGGACAGCGGGGTGAGCCGCCACACGTGGACGGCGACCACCGAGGCCATGGCCAGGTAGGGCCGGCCGAGCCAGTACACGTTGTCCTGGATGAGCCCCAGGTTGCGCAGCACCCAGTCGATCGGGCTGTAGACCGAGTCGAGCATCCACAGCCAGGCGACCGCCGAGAGGGCCACCGGGGTCGTCCACGGCAGCAGCACCAGGAACCGGACCAGCCATTTGCCGCGGAAGTCGGCCACCAGGATGTTGGCCAGGATCTTGCCGAGCACCACGATCAGGGCCATCGACGCCACGGTGAACACGAAGGTGTTGCGCAGCGACCGCCAGAACACGGGGTCGTCGAGGGCGCGCTGGAAGGTGCGCAGCCCCACCCAGTGGTAGGTCGGGTCGCCGGCGGTCACGTCGCTGAAGCTGAACCCGATGGCCAGGAAGAAGGGGACGGCGACCAGCGCGATCACGTAGACGATCGACGGGAACAGGAACCAGACGGCGAGCAGGCCTTCGTTGTCGGCGAGGCGGCGGGCCGGCCGCGCGCCGTCCTTGGTGGCGGCGGGCCGGGTGGTGGTCGCGTCCACGGGCCTCAGCCCCCGATCGGGACGGGGTCTGTGCGCCGTCCGCTGCCGGCGTCGAAGAAGCGCAGCCGGCTGGGATGCACGGCGAACTGGTGGGTCTCCCCGGCCGTGATCGGCGTGGAGACGGTGGCGGGCAGCCGGGCGATGACCCGGGTCTGGTCGCCGATCCGTGAGGCGGTCCCGTAGACGTGCCGGTCGCCCGACAGGTACTCGATGCGTTCCACGAGGAACGGCACCATGGTCCGCTCGGGCCCGGGGACGTGCTCGACCGGCAGCAGGTGCTCGGGCCGGAACCCGACGAAGCGGCCGTCGCGCGGGACCAGGTTCATGGGTGGGGAGCCGATGAAGGTGGCCACGAAGGTGTCGGCCGGGTCGTCGTACACCTCGACCGGCGGGCCGAGCTGGCGCACCCGGCCCCGGTCCATGACCGCGATCCGGTCGCCCAGCCCCATGGCCTCGGCCTGGTCGTGGGTGACGTAGATGGTGGTCGTCCCCACCCGCTGCTGGAACCGCTTGAGCTCGTCGCGGGCGCTGGTGCGCAGCTTGGCGTCAAGGTTGGACAGCGGCTCGTCGAGCAGGAACACGTGCGGGTCGCGGACCATCGCCCTGGCCAGCGCGACCCGCTGCCGTTCCCCGCCCGAGAGCTGGCGGGGCTTGCGGGCCAGCAGCTGGTCGATGCCGAGCAGCTCGGCCGCCCAGCGCGCCTTGCGCTGCTGCTCGTCCTTGTCCAGCCGCTCGGCCTTGAGCGGGAAGACGATGTTGGCCAGGACGCTCTTGTGCGGGTACAGGGCATAGCTCTGGAAGACCATGGCGATCTTGCGCGCCCGCGGCGGGAGGTCGTTGACGACCTGCCCGCCGATCAGGATCTCGCCCTGGCTGGGCTGCTCGAGCCCGGCGATCGTGCGCAGCAGGGTGGTCTTGCCGCACCCCGAAGGACCGACGAGGACCAGGTACTCGCCCTCCTCGGTGGCCAGGTCGACGCCGTCGACGGCGTGGACGCGCCCACCATCGAACAGCTTGGTGAGCTTGCGGACCTCGACGACCCGGGTCACGGCCGGCTCCTAGGTGCCGCCGACCAGACCGCGGGCGCGCCACTTCTGGAAGATCGGCTTGATCTGGCCTTCGGCCTGGGCGACCGCCTGCTTGGGGTTGACCTCCCCGCGGGCCGCCCTGGCGAACATGGTGGGGACCACGAAGGTCCCGAACACCTCGCCGATGGCGGTGTTGGACGGCCCCGGGTAGCCGATGTTGGTGCTCCACTTGGTCGCGTCCTTGAGGAACGCGAGCTTGTCGGCCGGCTTGGCCCCGAACGGGTCCTTGGTCAGCCAGCCGTCGAGCTGGGGGACCCGCTCCGCAAAGGCCGGGAAGTCGTAGAGCTTGGAGTGCCAGGTGGCCGAGTTGAAGTTCTCGGTGTAGTGGAGCAGGAACTCCTTGGCCGCGTCGACGTTGCCGGCGTGCTTGGGGATGATCCAGTTGTAGAGCACGTGCTGGGCGGCGCGGGCGTCGGCGGGGCCGCGCAGCGCCGGGACGAAGTGGATGTCGTCGGCGACCTCGGGGTTGGCCGTCTGGGCGGTGCGCCAGGCCGAGATCGAGTTGAGGATGTAGGACAGCTTGCCGGCGATCAGGCCCTGGTTGTTGGAGGCGGCGTTCCAGGAGAAGACCTCGTTGGTCATCGACTGCTTGAACAGCTTGGTCATGAACTCGACGGCCGCGACGGTCTCGTCGGAGTTGATGACCACCCGCTCGTCGGCGTCCTGGACCGATGCCCCGTAGGACCACATCAGCGCCCGGCCGGCCATGTTGGAGTCGATCTCCTGGGACATGCCGATGCCGAGCTGGGTCCCCTTGCTCTGCTTGATCTCGGACCCGCCCTCCAGCAGCTCGTCCCAGGTGGTCGGCCCGTTGGGCAGCCCGACGGCCTCCCACAGCGACCGCCGGTAGTCGCCCGGGTCGGGCACCCAGCCGGGCGAGTAGGCGTAGAACCGGCCGGTGGCCGGGTTGAAGCTGGACTGCTTGCACAGCTCCAGCTGCTGGCCCCAGCGGCTGACGGCCTCATCGGTGAGGTCCTTGAGGTCGTTGACGCTCGGCTCGAACTGCGAAAGGGGCGCGATGTACTGGATGACGTCGTGGCCTTGGCCGGCCTGGATCTCGGCCGCGATGCGGGTCGGGATCTGGGCGTTGTCGATGTGGTCGACGGTGACGTTGACGCCGACCTTCTTGCCCCAGTCCTGGGCGAAGGGGCGGAACCACTGGTCGTGGCTTGGCACGAAGTGGCTCCAGAGCAGGATCTTGAGGTCGCCCGAGAGCTTGGACCGCGGCTCGGTGAAGGTGGTGGCCGGGGCCTGCCCGGTGGCCTCCTCGCCGGCGCCCGGCCCGCCGCCGCCCGGTTCGCTGGTGCAGGCGGCAATGGCGGCACCCAGGCCCGCGATCCCCACCGTCCGCAGGAACTGGCGCCGGTCGGGTATCCATATTGGAGTGAAGCGGGAACCGCTGTCGGTCATGGCCAGAGCCTCCCTTGGACGCCGCTGGGCGGCGCGCACGTGACCGCATGTCGAGAGGACGTTTTACCCTCCTTCGGCGCACGCCCAAACCGCTCGGGAGCAAACGCGCTTCCCCAACCGGCGAGGTTCGGCGGCTACGCCGTTGGCCTGTCCTCCCACGCTCCGGCCGGGACGGCGGGCGGCAGCACCAGCACGCTCAGCCCGAGGCCGCTCAGCATCGTCATGCCGAGCACGCCCGCCCACAGCTCCGGAGGCCAGACGATCCCGTAGGCGAGCGCGTAGGCGGCCAGCCAGGCGCCCCACAGCAGCAGCGGGGCCAGGATGGCGGCCGCCCGGAACGCGCCCGGCCGGTCGGGCCGCGGCCGCAGCCGGGCGACCAGCAGGTCGGTGGCCAGCCCGCCGGCCAGCATGGCCGGCACCAGCGCCCCGAGGGTGAACTCGCGCAGCGCCGTGACCGAGAGCGCGCCGACGGTGGCGACCAGGGTCACGCTGCCGAACGGCAGCCGCCAGCGGCGCGCCAGCAGCAGCAGCGGGCCGAGCAGGATGAGGTTGGTGACCAGCACGCTCGCCACCCCGGCGATGGTGGTGAGCAGCCCGGCCGGCCCGGCGGCCTCGGCCATCGCCGGCGCCCGGCTGACGAACGCCGACAGGTACTGGAAGAAGAACAGCACCACCGCGGTGATCAGGGCGGTCGCCCACAGGGCTGGCAGCAGCGCGACCGGCGACGAGCGGGCTGGCAGGTCGGGCGACGACCAGGCCGAGCGGACCGGGCTGGTCAGCATGAGCAGACCGCCGGAGAGCAGCAGCAGGTGGGAGGGGCTGAGCAGCGCCGCGAGGCCGGTCTCGACGCCGAACAGGGTGTGCCAGGTCGCGTCCGCCACCCCGCCGGCCACAAACAGCCCGACGCCGACCAGGCCGAGCCCGTAGCCGGCCGGCACCCGGCCCGGGTCGAAGCGGCCGTGCTGGTAGCGGGCGACCACCCGGGCCATGACCACCGTCGCCACCATGAAGCCCGAGTAGAACACCCCGTGCCAGGGGCTGAAGAACGTCTCAAGGCCGGGCTGGTTGACGTGCGCCCAGCCGTCGAGGAACAGGCCGCCGGCCACCCACGTCCCCAGCAGGGCCGCGGCCAGGTCGTCGCCCCATCGGGCCCGCGGTCGCGCCGGGGTGGCCGACCCTCTGGTCGCGGTCGTCCTGGAGCTCGCCATTGGCCGCCTCCCGCAGCGCTCGATCACTGCATGATGCTCGCTGGCGCCCTGCGGTCAACCCTGCCGAGCGCGCGCCACCAGCTCCGCTGAAGCCGCGACGACGTCCGTCCATTCCCCCGCGTGCCGCCCGGACCGACCCGAGGTGTTCGAGCGCAGGGAGATGCGGTGGGAGCACCGATCCTGTTCCCGGTCGACGACGACGGCCGCCTGCGCGAAGCGGGCGGGCCGGGTCGGATGCCGCGCCGGTAGGATTGCCGGGTCGAGCTGGGAGGTCGTCGGGAGGCGAGGGTCGCGTGCCGAAGCGGAGCGCGGGCATCCTGCTGTACCGCCGCCGGGACGGTGCGGTGGAGGTGCTGCTGGTGCACCCCGGGGGGCCGTTGTGGGCGAGCAGGGACCTCGGCGCCTGGTCCATCCCGAAGGGTGAGTACGGGCAGGACGAGGATCCGCTGGCGGTGGCCCTTCGGGAGTTCGAGGAGGAGACGGGCCAGCGCCCCCCGCAGGCTGACCTGGTGGAGCTCGGCGAGGTCCGTCAGCGCGGCGGGAAGGTCGTCACCGCCTGGGCGGCCCCCGGCGATCTCGACCCCGCCGCCATCACCAGCAACACCTTCACGTTGGAGTGGCCGCCGCGCTCCGGCAGCCGGCGGGAGTTCCCAGAGGTCGACCGGGCCGGCTGGTTCGGCGCCGAGGAGGCCAGGGACAAGCTGCTGGCCGCGCAGGCCGAGCTGATCGACCGGCTCCTCGGGGTGCTTGCCGAGCAATGACGCCGCCTGCCCTGCGCCTGCCCCGGGTGGGTCATGGCCTGGTCAGGAAGCTGGCCGGGCCCATCACGATGCGGGTGCCGGGGCGGATCCAGCGCAGCACCGCGACCAGGTCGGTGGGCCGCAACGAGACGCATCCCGCGGTCGGGCCGCCGGTCTGCTGGTGCAGGAAGATGCCGCTGCCGCGTCCCCAGACGGGCCGCCGGTAGTTGAAGTCGATGACCGCGGCGTACCGGTAGGCAACCCGCCGGTTCTTCCACAGGTTCTCGTCCCTGGTGCAGCGGCGGGTGACCCACCGGTTGTAGGCGGCCCGCTGGCCGGACCAGCACGAGTTCGGCTTCAGGCGGCGCCAGGAGAACCCTCGCATCCCGGGGTCGGGGCGGCTGCCGAAGCCGTAGACGAAGCGGAAGCTCCCGGCCGGGGTGGTGCCGTCGCCCTCGTGCCGGTGGGCGGAGAAGCCGTTGCGGCCGATGCGGGCCGGCATCGGCCCCCGGACCAGCCGCCAGCGCTCCCCGACCCGCTGGTAGGTCCGCACCACCGCCCGTGTGGTGCGCCAGGAGTTGCTGGTCACCACGATCGCCCGGGTCGCGCCGCGCAGGCTGTCGATCCGGCCGGGCGTCGCCGGGGTGGCCGCCCTCGCCGGAGCGGCGAGCACGGTCAGCACCAGGGCGGTCACCAGCAGCACGGTGGGCCTTCGCATGATCGGCCTCGCAGGTCGACGTCGGTTCCAAACAGCTCATCGGCAGCCCCGGAGCGCGCCTGAGCCCGCGACGGTCCCGGCTGGCCCGCGGCGGAGGGTTCGAACCGCCAGGGGCGATGCGGCATGATGGCGTGCACCGGCCCCGGCAGGGTCGGGTCGGCACGGCGGCGGGAGGGATCCATGGACGAGGTGACGGTCGGGATCACGGCCCTGGAGCGCACCCCCCTGTTCGCGGGACTCGACCGCGAGCAGCTCGAGGACGTCCTGCGGGTCGGGCATCGGGTGTCGTTCGATGCCGGCCAGGCAATCGTCGAGCGGGGAGACGCGGGCGACGCCATGTACATCATCCTGTCCGGCGCCGCCGAGGTGGACGTGGGCGGCCGCTTCCACCGGCTGGAGCGGGGCGACTTCTTCGGCGAGATGGCCGTCCTCGCCGGCAAGCGCCGCGAGGCCACGGTCAAGGCCGTCGAACCGGTCGAGGCGCTGCGGATCCCCGCCGACGACTTCCAGGTCTTCCTGCACGACCACCCACCGGTCGCCGTCGGGATGCTGAAGAGCCTGGTCGAGCGCCTCCGGGAGGTGCAGGACCGCCTCGACACCTGGATCGGCGGCGTCTGGTAGCCCCGGGTTCACTTGGCGTCGGCGTAGCAGCCGACGGTGGCGACGGTGAGCGGGAACCGGACGGCGGTGTCGCCGAACACCAGCCGGCGGCTCTCCTCGGCGGCCTCGGCCACCGCGTCGGCGACCCAGCCGGCGTGGCCGTGCCGGCAGTGCACCACCACCTCGTCGTGCTGGAAGAGGACCAGCTGCGGGCGACCATCCGGGTGCGGGCCGTGGCCGCCGGGATCTGCGAGACGGCGGCGGACGGCGGCCAGCAGGACCAGGGCCCAGTCGGCGGCGCTGGCCTGGACGACGAAGTTGCGGGTGAACCGGCCTCGGTCGCGAGCCGCCCGGTCGGGCTCGGGACCTCCCGGCCTGGCGGTCGCGGCCAGCCAGGCGGCCGGGTCGGGCTCGGGACCTCCCGCCCTGGTGGTCGCGGCCAGCCAGGCGGCCGACGGCGGCGGGGTGGTCCGGCCCAACCGCGACCGGACCAGGCCGCCCGCTTCACCCGTCCGGGCGGCCGCCTCCAGGTAGCCGACGGCGGCCGGGAACCGCCGCCGCAGCACCGCCATCAGCTGCCCGGCCTCGCCGCCGTACATCGCCGCCAGGAGGGCGGTCTTGGCGCGCGCCCGGTCGCCGCCGAACGCGTCGGCGGCCAGGGCGGCGTACAGGTCGCCGCCGGCGGCGGCCCTGGCCAGCCCGAGGTCGTCGGACAGGGCGGCCAGGACCCTCGGCTCCAGCTGGCTGGCGTCGGCGACCACGAACGTCCACCCGGGGTCGGCGACCACGGCCCGGCGCAGCGCATGGGGGATCTGCAGGGCGCCGCCGCCACGGGTCGCCCAGCGGCCCGACACCACCCCACCGGGGACGTACTCGGGCCGGAACCGTCCGCCGGCGACCCAGGCGTCCAGCCACGACCAGCCGTAGGCCGCGTGCAGCCTCGATAGCTCCTTGTAGGCCAGCAGCAGCGGCACGGCCGGGTGGTCCACCTCGCGCAGGACACGCGACCGGGTCGACGGCAGCGGCAACCCGGCGCCCGCGAACGCACGCAGGACCTGGGCGGGCGAGTCGGCGTTGACCCGCCCGCCACCGAACGCGGCGTCGATCCGCCGGGCCAGGTCGCGCAGCCGCTGGGGTGGCGTCCCGGCCGCCGGCCTGGGGCCGAGCAGCTCGGTGAGGACCGCGTCGTGCACGTCCGGCCGCCATGGCAGCCCGACCTCGGCCATCTCGACGGCGGCAAGGGCGCCGGCCGACTCGGCGGCCACCAGCAGGCCAAGCCGACCCGGGTGCTCAGCCCGGCCGAGCCACTGCTGCTGGGCGGCGTACACGGCCACGACCGCGGCCAGCAGCTCGGCACCGTCGGGCAGGCCGAGCAGGTCGTGCTCGAACAGCGAGGGCTGGCCGGATCGCGGTCCCGGTGACGTGTCGTCCGGCACCGGGAGGCCCCGCAGCCGCGCCAACGCCGCCGCGAACGACCGCGGCTCCCCCCAGCGGCCATCGGCCGCGAGCAGGATCCCCTCGGCAAGGCTCAGGTCGTGGCAGCGGTCGACCCGCACCCCGGCCCGGACCAGCTTCGGGTAGACCTGGCCGGTGGCCGCCCACACCCACCGCGGGCGCTCCGCCTGCTCCCGCTCCGCCACCGCCACGACGGCATCCCGCACCGGCTCGACCGGTCCGGTAGGTGTGCCGTCCTCGGCGACGGCCTGGAGCAGGCCTCCGCCCGCTCCGTCCACCACGACGGCCATCCGCATCCGGCAAGTCTGCCCGTCACCACCGACAGCCCCATGCCCGGACCAGCCGGCGGCCACCCGGACCCTGGATCACCTGGGAAGGATGATGAGCTCCTGGCCTGGGGAGATGTCGTCGGGGTCCTTGATAACGTCGCGGTTGAGCCGGGCGATCTCCCGCCAGCGGCTGGCGGCGCCCAGCTTCCGCTGGGCGATGCCCGACAGGGTGTCGCCGCGCTTGACCTTGTAGCGCTGCGGTCGGGGCTGGATGGGCTTGGCGCCCGGCAGGGTGAAGACCTGGCCGGGTGTGATCCGGTCCCGGTGGCGGATCTTGGCCCGGTTGAGGACGAAGATCTCGGGCCAGCGGTTGAGGTCGCTGAGCTGCTTCTGGGCGATGCCGGACAGGGTGTCGCCCCGCTTCACCTTGTAGGTCTTCGGCGGCGTGCCGCCGCCCACCACCTTGGCGAAGCGCAGCAGGTCGGCCAGCTCGAAGTGGCCCGGCCTGGCGGCGGGCAGGGACGGGACCCAGCCGGAGGAGCGCAGGATGGAGTCCTCGCTGCGCCGCACCAGGCCGACGAGCACCTCGGCCACCAGCGTGCTGCCGACCGGGCCGAGGCGCTGGCCGCCGTGGTGCTTGGCCTCGGCCAGCAGGTAGTACCAGAGCGGCGTGCGCTCGAGGAACCCGGCGCTGCGCAGCACCTGGGCCTGCCGGGGGCTGGCCGCGGCCGCCTCGACCTGCGGTGCGGTCAAGGCGGGGAGGCCGAGGTGCCCGGCCAGCGCCTGCCCCGTCGGCATCCGCAGCCCGTAGCCACGCAACAGGTTGCGGACGGCCAGGTTGGCGGCATCGGCCGGCCGCTCCTCCTGGCCGTCGATCCTCTGCAGGTGGAACAGCCCGTCGGCCAGCTTGGTGTCGATCCGGCGCGCCTGGTTGCGCTTGACGCCGCTGCCGACGAAGCGCTCCCACTGGATGATCCAGTTGTCGGGCAGCGTGTCGAAGTCCCCCAGCTCACCGCTCAACGCCGTGAAGGTGAACAGCAGCCCCAACGAGGCCGGGCTGAAGTTGAGGTTGAAGTCGTAGTCGTCCCGCACCATCGTGTGGCCGAACCGGTAGCCGGCGACGGTGAACTCCAGCGGCAGGAAGAACGGCTCGGCCAGCGCGTCATAGAAGCGGTTGCCGTTGGCCAGGATGCCATCCACGACGGCCGGGTCGGCGACCCGCTTGAGGAAGTCGTGGACCACGATGTGCTGGTAGTGCTGGCGCAGCAGCCGCCGCGCCTCCTCGAACGTCCTGCCCTGGTCGACCAGCCGGTTGTGGGCTTTCAGGAAGGCGAGGTGCAGCTGGGCCACGATCAGGTTCTCGTCGTTGCGCGGGTCGCCGATCCGGGCCGCGCGGTCGCGCCCGACGTCGTCGTGTCGTCGCTCCCGCGGCAGGTCGTTGTCGTCGCCCTTGCCCGGCGGTCGCGCGGTCGGCGGGCCGGTCCCGTTGAGCCTGGTGACCCGTCCGATCAGCATCTTGTTGCGGTTGGCCGGGTCGCGCGGGGCGGACGGTCCGTACAGGCTGTCCAGCTCCAGGCTGGCCGTCCGGAGATTCCTCAGATCCTCACGGATCGTCGCCAGGGCGAGCGGGGCCAGGTTCTGCGCCAGGAGCTTGTCGGTGGTGAACGAGCTGGTCTCGAAGGTGATGTCGTGGTCGACGAACTGGCCGAAGTAGGTGTAGACGGCGGGGATCTTGGTGTCGCCGGGGTCGGCGGCGCCTGGGTCCTGCATCGTCCGGCCGAGCTCCTTCAGGCGCGTGACGGTGCTCGTCGACCTGGGGAGGAGATTCGCCTCGTCCTCCTGGAGTTCCAGGAACAGGAAGTCGAAGTCCTGCAACGCCGCCGGCGCCGCGGCCGCGAAGCCCAGGTCGACCTCGGCGGCCCGGCTGGTCAGGTGCTCTTGCGCTCGCTGGAGCTGCTCCGGCGTGGCAGTCGATCCGTGGGCGACGCGTGGCATGCGGCCAATCTCTCATATCGTCCCAACACCAACAACTCCGCCTCAGCGCTCCTGGACCAGGTGCCGGAGCAGGGGCTCGGCCGCTCGGATGACCAGGTCGCGGTCGTGGGTGATGAAGTAGTCGAAGCGGCGCTGCGCGTCCGCCCCGCCGTCGCCGCAGTCCTTGGCGACCAGGGCGGCGGCGAAATGGGGCCCGATCACCACCAGGTCCCACTCACCGCGGAGCGGGTCGTCGGACGCGAGGTCGGCGCCGCGGACCCCGGCCACCGGGGTGACCGGCATGCCGTGGCCGAGCGCGCCCGTGAACGCCGCCCTGGTGGCGAGGAACTCGAACCGGCTCCGGGTGGCCGGCGTGAAGCGGCTGCCCTCCTGGAAGCAGGCCAGCAGGACATTGGGCTCGGCGGCGTCCAGCCCCTGGTGTTCCAGGTGCATGCTCATCTCCAGCAGCAGCTGCTTGGTGGCCCGCCGCGGCTCCCGAGCCGTCGCCACCACCTCCCACGGCGTGGGGCGCTCCGCGGTGGCCGGGTTCCTGAGCAGGGGAATCGCGCCACCGGGCGATGGCATGGGGGACGGCAGCGGCGCCGGGTGGCCGAACAGGAACCCCTGGCCGATGGTGGCGCCGGCGGCAACGGCTTCGCGGGCGTGCTTGATGGTCTCGATGCCCTCGGCGAGGACGGCCGCGTCGGTCCGCTCGGCCTGGGCCCGCACCGTGTTGATGATGTGGGCCGCCTCGGCGGTGGTGCGCCCCTGGAGCAGCCGCAGATCCAGCTTGATCAGATCGGGCCGCACGAACGGCAGCACGGCCAGGCTGGCCGGTGCGGCGCCGACGTCGTCGAGCGCGATCCCCCAGCCGGCCTGACGGGCCTGGGCGACGGTGGCCAGGAGCCGGGCCGGGTCACCGGCCACCGCCCGCTCGGTCACCTCGACGACCACGCGGAGGCGGCCCTTGGCCGCCTCGATGGCGGGCCGGAGGTCCTCGGGGCAGGGAACGCTGAGGGAGATCGGCTCGGAGTTGACGAACAGGGTGAACGGCGGGCTCAGCCCGCAGCGGGCAGCCTCGGCGAACGCGGCCGCCCGGCAGGCCCAGTCCAGCTCGGCCACCCGGCCCGCCCGGTAGGCGGCGCCGAACAGCGCCGCGGGCGACTCCAGCGGCGAGCCGATCGGCCCTCTGGCCAGCGCCTCGTAGCCGAGCACGCGACGGCTCTCCAGATCGACCAGTGGCTGGAAGACCGGTTGCACGGCTCGATCGTCGAGCACCCGGCGGAAGCCCTCCGCCGTCGCCGGCGAGGCCTGGGAGGCTGTTGGTGTACTCATGCCGCTATTGATCGACCGCTGCCCCGAGTGGGTTGAGCCGGCGGCGAGCCTCAGACCCGGGCCGAGGGCCGGACCGAGACGCCGACGGCCAGGGTTGCGGCGCCGATGGCGGCCAGGGCCAGGAACGGCGCCCGGTAGGAGCCGGAGATGTCGTACAGCGCCCCCGCCAGCACCGGGCCGGTGGCGGCGAGCAGGTAGCCGACCAGCAGCGCCATGGCGGAGAGGCTGGCCGCCGCCGCCGGGCTCGAGACCAGCTTGACCAGCAGCGTGAGGGCCAGCGCGAACATCCCCCCGACGCCCAGCCCGAGCACGGCCGCCCACAGCCATGGGGCGGCCGCCGGAGCCAGGCCGAACGCGGCCAGCATGACCGTGGTCGTGCCGACGCACAGCGCGATCCATGGCCGGTGGTCGCCGGTGCGGTCGACCAGGGCCGGCATGGCCAGCGCCGAGAACACCTGCGTGAGGCTGAACAGCCCCAGCAGCAGCCCGGCCCGGCCGGCGCTCCAGCCGGCGGCCACGTACAGCGGCGACAGCCAGGTGAAGGCGGCGTAGTAGAGCAGCGACTGCATGCCCATGTAGAGGGTGATCCGCCAGGCCACCCCGCTGGCCCATGGCAGCCGGGCCCGGGCAGGGGCCGGGTCGGCCGCCGCGTGGATCGGGCGGGTCGCCGGCACCCAGGCGACCAGCGCCGCCACCGCGAGCAGCCCCCAGGCGGCGATCGCGGCCGGCCAGCCGGCGTCAAGGGCGTCCAGCAGCGGCACCGTGGCCGCCGAGGCGATCATCGCCCCGGCGACCAGGCCGGCGGTGTACAGGCCGGTGACCGAGCCGGCGCGGGCCGGGAACCAGGCCTTGACCACACCGGGGAGCAGCGCCCCGCCCATCGCGATCCCGATCCCGGCGACCAGGGTCCCGCCGAACAGCACCACCGTCGAGGCGCCGAGGCCGCGGACCAGCGCGCCGGCGGCGACCAGGGCGAGCGCGCAGGACACCGCCGGCTCTCGGCCGAGCCGCCGGGCTGTGGATGCCCCGACCGGGGCGAACACCCCCATGCAGACCACCGGCAGGGCGGTCAGCAGGCCGGCCCCGGTGGCCGACAACCCCAGGTCGGACTGGATGGCGTCCAGCACCGGCGGCACCGCCGCGATCGCCGGCCGCAGGTTCAGGGCGACCAGGAACACCACCGCCAGCAACCCCCACTCCGGCCGGGTGTCGGCCGCCGACGACCGGGTCGACGGCTCCGACGTGGTCATCCTCGCCCGCGGCTGCTTGTCCCGAGTCCGACCCGGAGGATCGATCGGCCGTTCAGGTCGCACCATCCCCGAACGTATGTCCCGGCAGGTAGCCCGTCAACCGCCATGCGGCACCAGGAGCACCTCGAAGCCCGGCTTTCCCCGCGCGTTCCAGGACGCCGATGTTGATCTTGCCGCCTCCGAGACTGCCGTTACGTATCGGGATCCCCGGCAATCAGGAGGTCTGGCCCCGCCTGATGGACGGTGCGGTTCACCAGCCGCAACCCGTCGGCCACCGAGCTGGTCCCAAGGTCGCCGACGGCCTCGATGCCCTTGCCAAGCAGGAGGGGCGCCACGGCGATCACCACCCGGTCCACCAGCCGTTCCCGCAGCATCGAGG
>DATHIG010000467.1:0-5485 GCA_035490035.1 Actinomycetes bacterium | reverse complement strand
CACCGACGCCATGGCGGCCAGCGCAGATCTGGCACGCGTCCACCGGGCGATGGAGACGAACCTGTTCGGCGCGTGGCGCATCTGCCTGGCGCTGCTGCCGCTGCTGCCGCTGCTGCGCGAGAGCCTGCACGGGCGCATCGTCAACGCCTCCAGTAGTGAAGCTTCGCTTGCCGACATGGGGGCCGGGACCCCGGCCTACCACGTGACCAAAGCGGCGTTGAATGCGCTCACGCGCACGCTCGCGGCGGAGCTGCGCGACTCGGCGGTGCTGGTCAACGCCGTCTCGCCAGGCTGGACGGCCACCGACATGGGCGGCAGCGGCGGGCGACCCATCGCCGAAGGTGCTGCTTCCATCGTCTGGGGGGTCACGCTGCCTGACGACGGCCCCACCGGCGGGTTCTTCCAAGACGGCCAGCCGCTCGCCTGGTAAGCGCGACGGTCGGGACTCAGCGGAGACTCGACCGCCCGCTCACACTTCCCTTGATAGTGCTCCGTTGGGTCAGGGCGGGCCGCGGAGGTAGGGCGGGGCGCTCGGGCTCGGCGTCCTCGGGCAGCGCCGAGGTGGCGCCCTTGACGTCCAGCACCTGGTGGATCTCGCGCTGCTCTGGTCCGAGCCGCAGCTCGGTGATAACCGTAGGCGGCATCACCCGGCGCCATCGGCGACTCATGTCCGATTCGCGAGGAGTTTTGCCCAAGACCTGCGGCGTCGACTGGTCCGAAGATCATCACGTTGCATCGTCGATGGTGAGGAGAGAGTCGTCGCCCGTACCCGTGTGGGCGATGATGCGACCGGCTTCGGTCAGATGCTTGAGCTGCTTTGCGAACACTGCGACGCCGGGCATGCCAAGATCGAGATTGCGATCAAGGCGGACAACGGGTTGTTCGGGCTGCTCTGGGTCGCTGCGGGGTTCACCGTGGTCCCGATCAGTCCCCGAGCCGCAGCTTGTTCAGCATTCGGCGTGACTCCCGTGACGTGAGTTGAGCTTGGTCGGTTGTGAAGGCTCTAAGTTCGCGACCGCGTTGTCGTTCTGGCTGAGATCCTCCGGCACACATGACTGCGCTCCTCTCGAAGCCCTACCCTGCATCGTCGGGAGTGCACGAGAACGAGCACAACGTGCAGGCGACAGGGCCAGTGCAGCCCAGTGCTTGGTGTTCGGCTTCATCGCGGGAAGTTGATCCTGCCCCGAGCAGGTCGTGGTGGCGGTGAGCGTGCTGCGTAGGAACACGAAGACCGCAGCGCAGGTCGGCTTGGCCAAGTCTTGCTGTCTGTCGTGCGATCACGTGGAGTTGCCTTCCCCAGCAGCCCCGAACCGACCGCGGCACGGTCTGGGTCCAGTCGAACCCAGTGGGTCGGACGAAGCCAGCTCACGCCGTGTCAGTCACCGCTGGTGGCGGGGGTCTGGGAATCCGAGGCTTGTGTATCCGGGTGCGCGCTTGGCCAGGGAGGCGGCGAGGACGGGGGTGGCAGTGTCGTGGTAGTCGTGGACCTCTGCGGTGGTCTTTCCCTCGTGGGGGCGAAGGATTCTGCCGGCATACTGAACGAGCCTGCCTTTGAAGGCAATTGGCGCGGCCAGGAAGAGCGTGTCGAGGAGAGGGCAGTCAAAGCCTTCTCCAACGTAGGGACCGGTGGCCACGACCAGCAGGGGCGGGTCGTCGGGCGATGGCTGAAGGCGCGTGAGCGCGGCGGCGCGGGCCTTGGCGCCCATCCCGCCCTTCAGGATGATCGAGTCGTAGCCGCGGCGGCGAAGTATCTCGGCGATCCGGTCGACGTGGCTTGTCCATTGGGTCAAGACCATGCAGTGACGGCCGCGCGCGACGGCTGCCGCGACGTCGTGGGTGATCTGATGCGTCCGGTCGTCGTCGGCCACGAGGTCTCGGTAGACAGCGGCAATGCCGCCGGGCGCGGAGGGGTCGGCGTCACCGCCATAGCGGAAGCCGGTGGGGTGAACGACAAGTACGCGTCGGGGGCTGGCGGCGGAACCTCCGGCTAGGTCGTCGAGGGCTTGATCGCCGACCGCGGCCGTCGTCATGGTGTGCCTTACGGGTCCGAGTTGCAGGCCGATCAGGTCGTCGAGCTTGTCCCGGCGGTAGGGGGTCGCGGTCAGGCCGAGCCAGCGGCGGGCCGGAATCTGGCGTACGGCATGTTCGAACGCCGCCGCCGGCACGTGGTGGCATTCGTCGACGATCACCAGGCCGTAGTCTCGTGTCAGACTTGGTATGGCGTCACGGCGAGCCAGGGTCTGCAGCATTGCCACGTCTACGATTCCTCGGGTCTTCGACCGCCCTCCGCCGAGCTGTCCGGCCTTGATGCCCAGCATCTCGAGTACCCGTGCGCGCCATTGGTCGGCGAGTGCTTTGCGGTCGACCAGGATCAGCGTCGATGTGGCGCGCATCGCGATGAGCGCGCAGGCGATCACCGTCTTCCCCACGCCTGGCGGCGCGACCAGGACACCGAGGTCGTGTTCGGCCAACCGGTCGGCGGCTCCGCGCTGGTCCGGTCGCAGCGCGGCGGTGAAGGTCAGTTCGTGCGGCTGCCCCTCTGTCCGCTCGTCGAGGAGTTCGAGGCGACTTCCGGCGTCCTGAACGAGTTCGTCGAGCCGGTACACGAGTCCGCGGGGCAGGACCAGATCGCCCTCGAGCGTCTCGTCGTAGGAACGCAAGAACCGCGGGACACCCCAGGTCGAGGCACGACGACGTTGGCGTTCGTAGAACAGCGGGTTCGGCATCGATGCCGAATGCTTCAACGTGGACAGCAGCGCCGGTGTGAGATCTGCACCGACGACGGTCACGCGCGCACCGATTCGAGCATGCACGATGGCTGGCGGCCTGGGCCGGGTGCGTGTCGAGGTCGCGGTGGTAAGCCTGTCGACGTCCAGGCCAACTGTGGGCGTTCCGACCTTCTTGGCCAGGCGTGCGACCTGTCGCGGCGAGAGTCGATCAACGGAGGACAGGTAGGCCCACTGGTCGTCGTAGGGCTCTAGCGTGGCCGGGTCGAGGAACACTGTGGCCCCGTCGCGGCGGCAGCGCCCTTGCAACGGTGCAGCGATGAGGTTTCCTATGCTCCCGGTGCTGGGGAGCACATCCTGGGACGGGAACAGGCGGTCGTAGCTGGTCAGGTCCATCCGCCCGCGCAAGGCGATCGCTTCGTGTAGGAGTCCGGTTCCCAACTGCCGGGCGACGGTCGCTGCGACTGGATCGGTGAAGAAGATCCAGGCATGAGCTCCGGTTCCGGACCGCGACACTTCAAGCGCCGACGCGGCACCCACCGCTCTGGTGGCCTTCAGGTAGGCCAAGGCGTCGAGCATTGCGGCCGGTCCGTCGAAATCGGCGGCGAGCCAGCAGCACCGGTCACCGTCGAGCAGCGGGTACAAGCCAACGTCGATCTCGCCAGACAGATGCGAGGTGAGAACCTCCGCAGTCAACGGAAGATAGTGTCGATCGCGATGGTGCGTGCCTTTGCGCCACCCACCCTCGACTGCAGGCATCCATCCGGTTCGGCCGGTTCGGGTGTTCTCCCATCGCACCGCGTATACGTCGGAGCGGGCGGCGAACAACGCCGCGAAGAACGCGACCTTCGCATCTGCGGGCGAGCCGGAGTGCACCTGGCCAGGTGCCCGGTCGAACAGCCCGGTCTGTTCCGGGCCTGGCGGTCGCGACTCGCCCGGCCGCAGTTCCAGCATCCGCTGCAGGCGCGCGTTCTCCGCGCGCAGTCGGACCATTTCACGGCGAAGATCAACCAGTTCGAACGTGATATCTCTGATCGCCTGACGCTCCGACTGTGGATCACGTTCCACGCGCTCACCCTACGGTCGCTCAGGCGGCGGCTGATGAACCTCGCGAGTACACGCGATCCGTCAAGGTGCACACCGATGCCGTGGGCGGGCGACGTAGCGCGCGCCGCATCCACTGATGCTCCGAGCGGGCACCCAGCGGCACCTGCCCCACCGCCAGACAGACCAGCTCGGCGTCGGAGAGCCTCTTCGGTAGGAACTCGCGCGGCTCGTTCCTTTCGAGTACGACGACGATCTCGGCTGGGCAGGCACGGGCGGCCTAGGTATCGGCGGGGCACCAGCCGTCAGCGGGCGAACTGGCCGGAGCTCCGCCTGACGCCGACACCGGGGTTGGCCAAGCTCGAGCCGCGCTGGGCGGCCCCAATTCCCGGACCCTGGGGGCCGCTACGAGCCGGTGTGTCGAGAGTTGCGATCAGCGGCGCGTATCCTCTACTCCGAGCACATCTCCCGGCGTCGCGGAGCCTCTGGTGACAGTGGATCAAGCTGACTTGATCGTTCGCGATCCTAAGATCTGCCATGGGCAGGCCGTGATCAGGGGCACCCGTGTGATGGTAAGTATCGTGCTGGACGCTCTGGCTGACGGTATGACGGAAGCTGAGATCCTGGCCGAGTATCCCAGTGTCACCGTGGACGGGATTAGGGCTGCGGCCGCCTGCTGCTGAGCTCGCGCGCGACGAGTACCCCGCCGTCGACTCGTGTCGTGAAGCTGAAGCTGGACGAGAACCTGCCTGCCTCAGCCGCTGAGTCGCTGCGCACCCTGGGGCACGACGTGGACACCGTGGCCGATGAAGGGCTTGCTGGGTGAGGATCGGGTAGTGCTTGCAGCTGCTACCGGCGAGGCTCGTCTCCTCTTGACCTTGGACCGCGGTCTGGGCGACATCCGAGCCTACCCGCCCGGAACCCATGCGGGCGTGGTCGTCATTGGTGTCGAGAACCAGTCACCCCGTTCGGTCAGGCAGGTCATTGTCGATCTCTGTGCTGTCGTGGACCTTGAGGACCTCAGCGGCTGCGTCGCCGTGTGGCGAGCGGGCATGCTTCGAGTTCGGCGAGCACGGCCCACCGAAGACGATCGCGCGGGCAACGACTGAAGACCGGTTCGGGGTCGGCACGGGCGCCTTCGTGTCGAGCATCTGCCGATGCCGGCGAACGGCGGGTGTCCGGCGCTCAATCACGATCGGCGCCGCCGGACACGCAGACCACAGACCCGACGGCATGGATGAATCTGAGGTCACGCTGGGCCCCCGCTGGGCGCTCCATGGGCAGCGTGACATCATTCGTGACGCGAAATGGTGTCCACCCGAGGGGTTTCAGGCACCCGGAGGGGCTGGCTGTGTAACCAGCGTCGCTGGTAGGGGCCAGATGAGGCGGATAGCACCCCCCTTGTAATCGGGCGGTTCCGGGTTCGAGTCCCGGCGCCGGCTGACCGGCTCACTTCTGGCTGGCGGTGCTCCTCACCCGGGGAGGGCACCAGCCGCGAGCACATCGTCACTGATCAGGTGCGGCTTTGCTGCCTCGGGCACCGGCGGCGCAACCCCTGGCCGAGCGAACTCTGTTGGTCCCCGGTGTCGGCGATGCCCGCCAGCTCTCGCGGTGTCGGCACGGGCAGCGGGGGAGACGTGACATCGTTTGTGACGCGAGACGGTCTCAGCCGGTGCGGTTCAGGCGGGTGTTGGGGCCGGCGGGGTGTCCGTGGT
>DATHIG010000466.1:0-4161 GCA_035490035.1 Actinomycetes bacterium | reverse complement strand
GGTCATCGACCGCGCCCGGCTGCTACTGAGCGTTGCGGGGCTGCGCCCAAGATCCGGGGCGCGAGCCCAGCCGCTGCTAGCGGCGGTCGTCGTCGTAGGGCTCGCGGCTGCCGGACTTGGCCAGCCCCCGGGCGATCATGTAGCCGATGGTCAACAGCGTGATGTACCACCAGGCCTTGTCGGCCCGGAAGTAGTCGATCCGCTCGCCGTCCTGGCCGGTCTTGACCAGGAACGAGGCCAGCAGGATGCCCGCAAACACCACCACATAGGTGAGGAACTCGGTGGTCTTGTAGGCGGCCTTGGTCTCGGTGCTGAGCCGACGAGCAACGCCGCGCCGGTCGGTGCTGGTAGCCGTGCCGGTGGTCCGGCCAAGCTCTGCATCCATGCTGCTGCCTTTCAGTGTCGCCCGGGTTTGATGACCCGAGCTGGATAACGGTGGGCATGCGCAGTGCCGCAGGGCACGCTCGCCGGCAGGCTGGGAACGCCTTGCCTCGATCTCGATCAGGAGCGCACTCCGAAACACGCTGTGGAGCGGGAGAACGGGGCGGACCGGTTGCCTGGCAACCTCCACACAGGCAGGACGAGGACTTGGTCCCGCTGACGGCTGGGGCTTGTTCCCCGCGTCGGATGAGTAGCCGCCGAATCCCGCGCCAAACCGTAGGGCCGGATCCCAACCCTCATGACAGCAGAGGCGCAGCCTCGCGGCGACACCGCGCGCCACACCCGAACCTGGCCCCGACGCCACTGCCGGACGGTGGCGTGGCGAGGATCGCCGAGAACGGCTGTTCTGGGTGGTTTGTGGCCGCAGTGAGCTGGCTACCCAGCATCGGCCCGGCAGCAGGCTGGGCTGATGTGAAAGGGCCCAGTCCCCGCCCTTTCTGCCACGGAGGCATCCTTCATGGCTCGACGTCCTGACTCCACCGCGCCCTCGACCAGGCACCCGAGCCAGCTGCTGGCCCTGGCCATCGGGGCCATCTACACCCTGGTCGGCCTCCTCGGCTTCCTGGTCACCGGCTTCGACAACTTCGCCGCCGAGACCGACAAGACTCTGCTCGGCTTCGAGATCAATCCCCTGCACAACCTGGTCCACCTGGCCATCGGCCTGGCCGGGCTGGCCTTGTGGCGGCGGCTGGACACTGCCAAGACCTACGGGTGGCTGCTGGCCGCCGGCTACGGCCTGGCCTTCCTGTACGGGCTGGTCGCGGCGGGCAACTCCGACATCAACTTCCTGTCCCTCAACGGCGCCGACAATGGCCTGCACCTGGTCAGCGCCGTCGCTGGGCTGGCCATCGCTCTCTGGCCGGCGCAGAGAACCGCCCGCCGCGGCCTCGCCGATCGTGGCGCCTGATCCGCACCTAAGGTTGGCAGCACGAGCAGCAGCCATGGAGCGCCCCCCGGCACCGCTCCGGACTCCTACCGACAACACCCTTGCCCGCACCCTGCACGACCTCGGCCTGGCTGCCTGGTTCGGCGGCTCGCTGATGGGCGCGGCCGGCGTCAACGGCGCCGCCGCGGTGGTCCAGGACCCCACCCAACGCCTGCGGGTCGCCAGCACCGGCTGGGCCCGCTGGACCCCGCTGAACGTGGCCGGCATCACCGCCCATCTGGCCGGCGGGGCGGTGCTGACCGGGGCCAACAAGGGCCGGCTGGCCGGCCAGCACGGTGTGGCCGAGGCAAGCACCGTCAAGACCGCCCTGACCGTGGCCGCGCTTGGTGTGACTGGCTACGCCCGGCTGTTGGGCAGGAAGCTGGAGCGGGCCGGTGACGTCCCGGTGGAGGGCGGCACCACCCCCAATCCGACGACCCCCGAGGACGTGGCCCGCGCCCAGCGGCAGCTCACGACGCTGCAGTGGGTGATCCCGGTCCTGACCGGTGCGGTGCTGGTTGTCAACGCCCGCATGGGCGAGCAGCAGCGCCCCGCCCAGGTCACCAAGGGCCTGGTGCGGCGGCTGCTCCCAGGTCGTTAGTTGGTCGCCAGCTGAGCTCGGTGTTGCGAGCTGGTGGTCTCGAGGCGATCAGCGGCATCGCCGAGCCGCTCCGACAGCGCCCTCCAACGCGAGCGCCGGCCCATGGGATCGCGCGCGACTCCCTGCACCTCCAGAAGGGATGGCACGAGTCAATGTCCTCACATTCGGTGGCCTGCACTTTGGGCAGGACGACTATGGCGAGCTGACCAGGCATCCTCTTGGCGGCCCTGCCATCAATGCCGCGTATGCGTTGATGCTCGCCCTCATGGCGAAGCACAAGGCACTGCCAGTAGGTGAGGATACCGGTCAATGACGAGTAGCCCTCCGGTGAGTGCCTTCCTGCCTGGACCTGCGGGGATTTGAGCTGGCCGCGCGGGTCGCCCTGCCGGCCCAGTCCGCCCCGCCCCGGACGCCCACTGGTCCAAAGCCCTCTTGACTTCAGGCATAGAATCTGCTAAGGCGCCCGGGGCCAGGACGGGTTCCGCGATGCGACCCGGGAGGAAGAGCGGCGTCGGGCGCCCCACCTTAGGGAGGTGGTGCCTATTGGAAGCCCCTGCGAACAGCGGAGAACGTGCTGGGGGTCGGAGCGCCTCCACTTCGCCCCCGGCCCCCAGCCGTTCCTCACCGGTCGTGCCATTCGCGTGCCACATCGAAGGGTCGATCCCGGTACGCAGCGGACAACCACGGTCACATCTACGCCACCGACGAGCTGGTCGGCCTCGCCGGACCAGCAAGAACGCATTACTTCGCCCCTTACGGTCGCGCACCACCTGCAAGAACGCCGGGTTGCATAGCGGCAAGCGCGTGATTGCTGATAAAGATGAGGCCGCTGGTTCAAGTCCAGCCAGGCCGACCACACCGGAGCTGACCTGCGGCAACGCTTGTCTGTTGCCTCACCGACCATGGCCTGCGGCGTTTGTAGCCTGCAGAGCGGTCCTAGAACCTATCCCTGCATGATCGGCCATCGAGTGGTCATGGACTTCGTCACCTGCCAGGACCGGCTGGCGCACTCGGTTGCAGGGGCCCCAGATCCTGTCGAATGTCGCGGGGCTCAGAAACGAGCAGGGAGTCGACCAGAAGGTACGCGGCCTTCAGGGTGTTCCGTCCCGCCTGGGCCAGGTCCACGCGTACCAGACGATCAGCAGCAGCAGGGCACTCTCGGCGATGCTCAAGAACCAGTAGTACGCCGACGTCTCCCCGATCGCCGAGGCCACGATGGAGACGACGTACAGGCTTGGCAAGACGATGTTGGTCCAGCGGTTGACGGTCGGGCTGAGGACCAGCGAGAGGAACACCATCACGCTCGCGATCGCGATGTAGAGCGAGACCGCGAACAGGAAGACTTGGGTGATCGCCATCCCCGAGATCTCGCCTGCCATTACCTCCTCGATCTGCCCCGGGCTGAAGAATCCGAAGATGTCGCCATAGGCGAACAGGAACAGCATCGCGATCCACAGGGCCGCGATCTTGCATCGGACGCTGACCTTCACGTCCTCGAAGGTCCTGGAGCTGGCGCTGGACAGGTTGGCACCTCCTCTTTCCCCGGCGAGCTTGGGCAAGCCTAGCCGACGCTCGTCGCCGCGCTCGACGCGACGGCGACCTCGACCTGTTCCAGCACCACCTGCGAGGATGGCAGGGGAACAGGTGTCCTCCGACTCGGGGTTATGACCGCTTGGCAGCCGTCATCCTCCCTGGTCAGGGGACCCTTCTCATCCTCCCGCCACGACTCGCGCCGCCCCGTCAGCGGGGCCAGGCGAAGTCCTCGTCGTCGGTTGGTGGAGTGATGGAGTCGGTGCAGTCAGCAAGGAGGGCATCGCAAAGGGTCTGGTTGGCGAGCGTCACCCGCCTCCAGCGGTCGACCGCTTGGCCGCATGCCTCTGCCAAGGTGCGAAGCTGTTCGCAGTCGGCAACGATCCGCGGGAAGTCTCCCGCTGGGCGCCACCATGGTGTGGTCTGGGTGCTCATGTAGCCGAGGGCCACCAACTCAGCCTCGACCTGGTAGATCACCCATTCCCCGTGGAAGTCGCCCATCATGCTCCTGAGCAGCTTCTTCGTCCCCTGCTCGCCTTGGCGCACAAGCGTCTTCATGATTCGCCCACAGAGACCAGGAACGCTCGCAGGGGCCAGGGGAGTGACATGGACGCGACTCGGCTCGGGGTCGGTGATCCGTGCCCGCCAGTCGCGGCGGTTGTCC
>DATHIG010000465.1:0-2545 GCA_035490035.1 Actinomycetes bacterium | reverse complement strand
GCCCGCGGGGTGGCGATCCGGCGCGCCCTGGAGGATCAGCTCGGCCTCATCGTGGAGGAGGTCAAGCCGTTCGGGCTATCAGGGTCGGCCGGCTCGACCCCGCTGCGGATCACGGTCAAGGGGGATCCGCCCCGGCAGTTGTTCGGCAAGCTGTACGCCCAGACCCACCTGCGCTCGGACCGCTGGTACAAGCTGGGCCGGGAGCTGCTGTACGGCCGGCTGGAGGACGAGAAGCCGTTCAACACCGTGCGGCGGCTGGTCCAGCAGGAGGACTACGCGCTGGCGCTGATGCAGCGCGCGGGCTTGCCCAGCCCGACGCCGTTCGGGTTTGTGGAGCTTACCCCTGAGCGGGAGTACCTGCTGGTCGCCGAGTTCTTCGACGGGGCGGTGGAGCTGGGCGAGGCGCAGGTCGACGATCAGCTCATCGACGACGGCCTGCGCATCATCCGCCGGCTGTGGGACGCCGGGCTGGCGCACCGTGACATCAAGCCGGCCAACCTGCTGGTCCGCGACGGCCGCATGATGCTGATCGATGTCGCCTTCGTTGAGACCCGGCCCAGCCCCTGGCGGCAGGCGGTGGATCTGGCCAACATGATGCTGTGCTTGGCGTTGCGCTGCGGCCCGGAGCAGGTCTACCGGCGGGCCCTGCAGTACTTCACCGTGGAGGAGATCACCGAGGGGTTCGCCGCCGCCCGCGGCCTGGCCCTCCCGTCCCAGCTGCGCCACCTGCTCCGCGCCCAGGGCCGAAACCTGCACGCCGAGTTCGTGCGGCTGCTGCCCAGCCCGCCCCGGCCGATCCGGGTGCAGCGCTGGAGCGCCCGCCGGATCGGGCTGTGGGCGGCTATCCTGGCCCTGCTGGTCGTGGCCGCCTTGAACCCGAAATGGTTCTTCGACAACGAGGACGCGGTCGAGACCCCGCTGATGGTCAAGGACGTCGGCTGCGGCGATCTGGAGCCGTTGTGGCTGATGGCCCAGTCGGTGCCCTCGGCGTCGCTGGTGCCGTGCGTGCAGCTCCTCCCGGTCGGCTGGAGTGTCGCCGAGGTGGCCGTCAACAACGGCCGCTCGGTGATCACCCTGAACCATGATCGCGGCGGCCGGGCAGCAGTCGTGGTGGAGCGGACCGCGTCCTGCGACCTGGCCGGGGCGACCGAGGTGACCTCCGAACAGCCTGCGGCACGGCGCTACCTGCGCGTGGACCGCAACACCCCGGGGTTCTCGGCCACCCGCTCCTACACCTTCCCAGGCGGCTGTGTCTCTCAGCGGCTCATCGTCCCGGCGGCGAGTGGACAGCAGCTGGCCAGCCAGACCTCGTCCGCGATCGGGTTCACGACCCGCCAGGAGCTGCGCCGGGCGCTCGACGAGCGCTCCGATGGGCGACTGCAGCTGGACCCCGGGGAAGGGCGATGAGCCGACCGGTCGTGCAGCGGTCCAACTACGTACAGCTCGGCGGCGTGCACACCTATTACGAGGAGGATGGTGCGGGGGAGCCGCTCGTGCTCCTGCACCCCGGACTCGCGGACTCGCGGGCCTTCGAGGAGTACCTGCCCGAGCTCGCCCAGCACTTCCACGTCTTCCGACCCGACCGGCGCGGGCACGGGCGTACCCCCGACGTCGAAGGCCCCATCACCTATGCGCTCATGGCCCAGGACACCATCGCCTTCCTCGAGCAGGTCGTCGGCGGCCCGGCCTACCTGCTGGGCCACAGCGACGGGGCGCCCGTGGCGCTGCTGGCCGCGCTGGAGCGACCCGACCTCGTCCGCGGGCTGGTCTTCAGCGCCGGCGTCTTCCACCACGACGGCTGGGCCCCCGGCGCGATCGATCTGGACGACGAGACGATCGCCTTCTTCACCGACTACTGGGGCGCCGTCGCCCCCGGCGGACCCGACCACTTCCCGGTCGTGAAGGCCAAGCTCGACCGGATGCACCGCCAGGAGCCCACCCTCACCGTCGCCGACCTGGCTGGTTACCCCGGCCCGGCGCTCGTCATGGTCGGCGACAGCGACGAGGAGATCCCCATCGAGCACACCCTCGCCCTCCATCGGGGACTGCCGAACGCGCAACTGGCCGTGCTGCCCGGCACCGGCCACGGAGGTATCGATACCAGGATCGTCCTCAAGTTCCTGACCGGGCCAGAGGAGGAGGCATGATCGCGCGAACCTGGAGGGGCACGGTGCACCGAGCCGATGCCGACGAATACGTCGAGTACATCACAGGAACGCGGCGCTCGCCCGTCGCACGGACAGCGCGACAGCCCTATCGCCTCCTGGTTGTGGTGTGTGCCTTCAATGCTGCCGCTGCGCCGAGCAGTCCCCATTCAGAGCGGCCAGCTTGGGCAGGAGCGTGATCGCGCTCGACGAGGCGCTGGAGACGCCACCCAAATCGGGTGGCGCCAACGGCACGGGCTGCGCCATGCCAGCCGGCGCAGCCCGTACCTGGTGCTGTTAGCGGCGGTCGTCGTCGTAGGGCTCGCGGCTGCCGGACTTGGCCAGCCCGCGGGCGATCATGTAGCCGATGGTCAACAAGGTGATGTACCACCAGGCCTTGT
>DATHIG010000464.1:0-2760 GCA_035490035.1 Actinomycetes bacterium | reverse complement strand
GATCTGTTTGGACTGCGCAAGCTCACCTAATCCACCCAGATAAGAACGACGAGTAAGCCGCTGGCGTTACAACGGGCGACCACACAGAAACCCTGGTCCTTAGGACAGCCTGGGGATCCCCTCACGAGACGCTGCTACCAGCCTCTGCAACTACAGCCATAGCTCGACGTTCGTTAGTCCTACGGCTGGTGGGAAGCTGGTCTGTCAGGAGTTCTGATCGCCCAGGCGGACGTGACTCGAACCAGGCCACAGCCGGGTGGGGCGAAGGGAGAGCTGGACGTCCCGTGCCGGCTTGCTCGCAGTGGACTACATGCCGGCGGTGTGGCCAGGGTCACCGACCCGGTTATGGTAGTCAGCGGCGGCGCGGGCGCGTGCCCGCTCAGCGTCCGATGCCAGCAGCGGGTCGGCCCCTGGTCGGGTACGGCGCCGCCGCCAGGTCGGAGCACGACGCAGGAGTGTACGGATCCAGGTTCGCATATGTTCTCCCCCTGTGATGTTGCATTTCCAAGGTGTCACCGTCAGCCCCGGCAGAGCAAGCCGTCCTGAAACGTCGTTGCAGCCTGCGCTCTGCGGCCTTCTTCTGTGCATCTGGCAACGACCTGCTACCAGGAGCCACCACCACACCGGGTGGTGAACTCAGCGGGCAACTGGTAGCGATCTTGGTCACTGGGCAGGCCATCCGCGATGGTGGCGAACCCGCCGCGGTCGGTGTCCACCAGACGGACCCGGGTATTGCCAATCCAGCGGTAGCTGCTCTTGGTGTAGGTGTAGGCGGACCCGCCGTCGGGTTGCTGGTCGGCCCGCTGGACGCTCCAGAGGGTGAGCAGGCGTCGGCCGTGCCGGTCGGTGCCCTGGCAGTCGAAGCCTTCGGCGTGCCCAGCCGATGCGCCGACCGCCAACCGCAACGGGCCACTGCCGGCGATTCCGACCTGCCGGACCTGGCAGCCGGCCAGGGCGAAGAGGTTGTAGGTGTCGTTGGAGGCGCCCCCGGTGGAGGTGACGAAGCCCTCGTCGCGGCCGTCGCGGTTGGCGTCGACCGCGCGGCGGGCGACCAGCCCGTTGGGGCCGATCCAGTCCGGGGTGTTGCCCAGCGACAGGTCGGTGATCCTGCCGGTGGCCAGCACGATACGGAGATGCCATTGGCTGGGCTGCCCAGTCGCATCCAGCTCGGCGTAGGCCAGCAGCTGGTCGCGAGCGTGATCGCCGTCGAAGTCGCCGGCGATCCTGGAGATCCTGCCTGGCCTCTGCGGCAGTCCGGCCGGGCCATCGGCACAGGGCTGGGGCCTGGGGACGTCGGGCTTGGTGACGTCCGGCCCGCCGGTCTTGATGACCTCCGGGGCGGCGGGTGCTGAGGTGACCGGCGCGGGTCTCCCCGCCGGGGCGGCGGCTTGTGGTGCTGGCCTGCGGCTGTCGGTCGACAGGGCGGCCCAGCTGCCCAGTGTGACGGCGGCCAGGATGCCTGCCGCTGCGAGTGTGTGGCGTGGACGCATGACCATCGCTCCCTTTCCTTGGGTGCTGAGGAGGAGCTATCTGCAGCATCCAGGGGCCGGGTCACGCCGCCACAACGGGGCGGCTTCGCCCGAACGGCTGCTTGGAGTCGATCCGGTCACGCCTGCCATTTCTCGCGGTCGGCTGGACACGTGCGAGTGGCCTGCCTCGCATGGTCGGCGTTCAACTCGGCCTGGCGTCGCTGCATCGCCACGCGCACCGGACCGCCCGCCCACCCTGATCGAGTAGGGTTGACTCCCATGGCTGACGTGTTCGCCTCCCACGAGATCCGGCGTGCCATCTCGAACCTTACCTGGCGCTCCAAGGGGGCACGACATGGCGAAGGTGGTCTTCCTCGGTCCCGGTGAGGGCCGGCAGTTGGTGATCGGGACGAACACGGTGACCCTCAAGGCGGTGACCGGCGACACCGAGGGGCGCTTCAGCGTCATGGAGCACCTCCTCGACGCCCACCACCCCGGCCCACCCGTTCACGTGCACGACCAGCTGGATCACGCCGTGTATGTCGTGGAGGGCACGGTGGTGTTCACCGTGGAGCAGCGACAGCTCACCGCTCCAGCCGGCAGCTTCGCCCTGATTCCCCACGGGATCACCCATACCTTCGCCAACCCAAGCGACGCCGTGGCGCGGTTTGTGGAGGTGGATGCTCCCGCCGGCTTCGAGCGGTACTTTGAGCGCCTGGCCGAGGCGGTTCCTGCCGGCGGCCAGGTCGACCCCGCCACCATGGCGGCCCTCCAGGCCGAGCACGACACCCACCCGCCGCACGTCTGACCCGCTGTCTCGCTGGGGCAGGTCAGGTCCGCCAGGCGGCACCCGGCAACGATCACCACCGCCTCCTCTGGTGGCTTACCGGCTCTGATCGATCGGGGGGCGGTCGGCGTGGCGGTGGAAGATTCGTCCACTTGCCGCGCTCGCGGCGGTAGATGTGGGTGACCCGCAGCGTGTACGGCTCGTCCGGGACGCCGTCGCGGGAGTGTGCCGCGAGCTGACGGGGAAGCATCTCGGAAGCTTGAGCCTCCAGCGCAGAGGAGAACGCGCCGAAGCACTCCGAGAAGGCTTCCAGCTGGTCTGGTGTCCTGAGGGAGCCGAGGCGGAGGTGTGGCTGCTGTGGCAGAGCGGATCCGAGTGCTGATCGCCGATCCCCACCCCGCCACGCGAGCCGGGGTGCGGGCAGTCCTGGAGGACGACGGGTTGCAGGTGTGCGCCGAGGTCGCCGACGCGGGCGCGGCGGTCAAGGCCGCGCTGCGCGAGCGT
>DATHIG010000463.1:0-2198 GCA_035490035.1 Actinomycetes bacterium | reverse complement strand
ATCGTCTCGGGACATGTGCTGGGAGCATTCTGCGTCGCCGACCGGCGGCCGCGGGACTGGACCGCGGACCACGTCGCCATCCTCAGCGACCTGGCCGACATGGCGACCGCCGAGATCCAGCTGCGGGCCAACCTCACCCCCCGCGGCGAGCTGGAGCGGCGCCTGGCCGACCTCCAGGCGAGCTACCAGGCGCTGCTGGAACGCCTCCCAGGGGTGGTGTACACCATCGCCCCGGAGACGCCCAACCAGGTCATCTACATCAGCCCGCAGATCGAGGCGCTGCTCGGCGAACCGGCCGCCGACTGCATTGGCGACCCAGACGTGTGGAAGCGCCTGCTGCACCCCGACGACGCCGACTGGGTCCTGGCCGCCTACGAGCAGGCCAACCAGACCGGGGAGCCGTTTGCGGCTGAGTACCGGATGTGCACCCGTGACGGCCAGGTGCGCTGGGTCCGTGACGAAACAGTGCTGGTCCGTGGCGTCGATGGTCGTCCGCTGTTCTGGCAGGGGATCATGACCGACATCACCGCCATGCAGCTGACCGCCGCCCGCCTTGGCGAGGCGCTGGACCGTGAGCAGGACGCCGCCTACCGGATGGCGGCCGCCCTGGAGCGCGAGCTGGCAGCGGCTGAGCACCTACGCGCGGTGGACGAGATGAAGACCACCTTCCTGCATGCCGTCTCCCACGACCTGCGCACGCCGCTGACCACCGTCCTCGGCATCGCCCTCACGCTGGAGCGCCGCGCTGCCGGCCTGCCAGCCCACGACCTCGCCGACCTGCTGCGCCGGCTGTCCAGCAACGCTCGGAAGCTGGATGGGCTCCTCGCTGATCTGCTCGACCTGGACCGGCTCGCCAGAGGCACCCTGATCCCGCGGCGCCAGGTCGTCGACGTCGGCGCGCTCGTCCGCCGCATCGTCGACGAAGCCGACGTGACAGAGGATCACACCGTCGTGGTGGACGCGCCGGCCGTGCACATCGCGGTTGACGCCCCCAAGGTGGAGCGGATCGTGGAGAACCTGGTCGTCAACGCGGCCCGACACACCGAGGCCGGCACCGCCATCTGGGTCCGCGTCGAACCCCGGCCCGACGGCGTGCTGCTGGTGGTCGAGGACGAGGGGCCAGGAGTGCCGGCTCAGCTTCGGGAGCAGATCTTCCAGCCCTTTCAGCAGGGCCGCAATGTCGCCGACCATGCACCCGGCTCAGGCATCGGTCTGGCGCTGGTCGCCCAGTTCGCCAGCTTGCACGACGGCCGGGCGTGGATCGAAGACCGCCCAGGTGGCGGCGCCTCCTTCCGGGTGTTTCTCCCCGGCATCCAGCGCCCCGTCGCGACCGGTGACTAAGTGCTCCTGCCCGTAAGTTCGTGCCTGGTCAGGAGCTGGCAGGTGGGAGGTGCTCCTGCCAGGCGCTGGGGTCGTTGAGGTACAGCCCGCAGGCGCAGTCCAGGGCCTCTTCGGGGGTGCCGATCGGCAGCCCGCTGGGCAGCACGGAATCCTCATATCCATCCCGGCTGGCGAGGTAGATCGCAAAGCCCCACAGGCTGGCCGAGTCCTGGTAGCGCAGCCGGCACAAGGGCAGCACTTCGCCATCTTCGAGTTCGCCGGCCAGGTAGGCGAAGCGGGCGCGGAACCGCACGTGCACGTCGGCCAGGCCAGGCCAGCGTTCCCGGCGGCGCTGCAGGAGCCGCTGGCCAAGGGAGATCTTGGTGGACTCGGGGATGGGCCTGGGCATCGGCCTATGATGCCCGATCAGCTGGCATATCGTCCCGGCGCATCCATGAGGGACCCAGATGGTTGGAGGCGTGGTGGCCAAGCCAGGCAAGCACAGCCCGTTTGTGGTACGGCTGCAAGCGTCGGAACGCAGGCTGCTCAAGCGGCTGGTCCGCACCCCGACCGCACAATACCGGCAGGTCCTGCGCGCCAAGATCGTGCTGGCCGCTGCCGCGGGCCTGGCCAACGTCCAGATCGCCCGACGCCTTGGGATCACGGTCAACACCGTCCGCAAGTGGCGCAAGCGCTACACCGCCGAGGGACTGGCCGGGCTCACCGACCGCAAGCGTTGCGGCCGGCCGCGGGTCTACCCGGCGGTGGTAGTCGCCCAGGCCAAGGCGATCGCCTGCGAGCTGCCCGCCACCCGGGGCGTCCCGCTGAGCCGGTGGAGCCTTGGCGAGGTCCGCGCCGAGCTGCTGGCCAGCGGGATC
>DATHIG010000462.1:0-7840 GCA_035490035.1 Actinomycetes bacterium | reverse complement strand
TGATCGGCACCGTCAGCACGGCCCGGGACGCCTGGGTGGTGATCGCGACCTGCACCGACGCCTGGTCGAGGTTGGCAGCGGCGCGCGGGTTGGCCAGGCCGATCGTCACGGAAACGGTCGCCTGCCCTGGATCGCCGCCGTCCCCGCCCTGGTCCTGGCCGTTCCCGGTGCCGGGCAGGACGGCCACCCGGGAGATGTCCTTCACCCGGCCCCGGGTGGTCGTCCCGTCAGGCAGGGTGACCAGCACCCGGTTGCCCCGGCGGACCAGGTGCTGGAACGCCGGGGCAAGCGCGACCGTGACCACCGGCCGGGTCGAGGTCGCGGAGAGGATCGCCGCGCCAGGCTCGACGGAAGCCCCCACCGTCGCCGTCACCGTGGCAACGCGGATCGGGCCGGGCAGGAACACCACCTGCCCGAGCGGGACGGCACCGGTCCGGGCCCGGCCAACAGCCCGTTGCCAGCGCCGCACCGCCGCCGCCGTCGCCCAGCCATAGCGGCCGTCCACGGTGACGGCCCGGTCGGGGTCGAAGCCCAACACGACCAGGTTGGCCTCCAGCTGCCGCACATCCGGCCCGTCGGCCATGCCGAGCCGGAACGTCCGCCACGCCGGCCGGGCGCCATACAGCAACGGCACCGGGTGGCCGTCCAGCTCGTATACCGCCCGCCCCCGATCGAGCACCGCACCAGGGGCTGGCAGGCGGGTGACGATCCCCCCCGTGGGGCCAGCGGCGCCTGACACCCCATCGGCACCCCCGTCCTGGGACTGGCCGACCACCGTGTAGCTGCCGCTGTAGCCGATCGTGCCGGCCACCTGCTGGCGCTCGGCCACGTCGCTGCGGGTCACCGTGGCCGTGCCGGTGGGCACCTCGGGCACGGCCGCCGCCGAGCGCCCCGACAGGTCGCCGCGGGCCACCGCCCAGCCGCCACCCGCCACCAACACCAGGGCAAGGATGGCGACGGACACCCCGGCGCGGACCCGCCGGCGGGAGGCAGGGTCC
Organism: Actinomycetes bacterium; assembly: GCA_035490035.1. Taxonomy (GTDB): domain Bacteria; phylum Actinomycetota; class CALGFH01; order CALGFH01; family CALGFH01; genus CALGFH01. The sequence continues at coordinate 6,842 of DATHIG010000462.1, read as the reverse complement.
TCAGCTGCCATGGATGCCTCCCTTCGGGTCCGGGTTGAACTGCCGGCAGGCCCGTAAGGCCCGGACGATCCGGGGTGACTTGCCCTCCCGTTCGATTACCGTGCCCGAGACCGGGAAGCTGCCGTCGGCCTTGGGATCGGGCCATTCGGGCACGCCGCGCTCGCGCATGCAGCGGGCAAAGCGCAGCAGCGCCTGGATGTCGGCTGGCGGCCGCTCCTCAGCTCCGGTCACCGAGGCGGGCAGCCGGTCGAAGATCGACTTGCAGGCACGCTCCACGCTCACGGGTGGGTCCGGGGTGCCCTCGGGAACGACGACCTGGCCGTCGCTGCCGAGCTTCAGGTCCGGGAGGTTCGGCATGCCGTTGGCGCGGGCGCACTGCACGAACTCGCGCAACACCGCGGCGGCGTCCTGCTGCCCGGTCGTCGCGGTGGCTGCGCCAGCGCCGCCTCCGGCGCTGCATCCCGCCAGACCGGCGAACAGGAGCATCAGGATCAGCCCAACGATGGCCCGCCTGCCGCCGACGAACATCCCCATGACGCCTCCTTCGGGTTCGCTGGCGGTCCGCGAGCGCCCCAGCGCCACCGACCGCTGCCGACGCAACGCTCCCAAGCCGGCGCCGCCGGCACATCACCGCCGGGAGGGAACCCCGGTTCCCCTTTTGGGGGATGGCGACCAGAGCCGGTTGCGGCCATGCCACGCCGCCGGACGACGGCGGTGCCCAGGTGGCGAGCGCGAGCGAAGTTCGCTCCGGCCGGTGACAATGGCGGCCATGCGTTGGCGTGCACGCGGCTCCGCCGCCCTCCTCGTCCTCGGCCTGCTGCTCACCGCCTGCTCGGGGGGTGACCCCGAGCCGCAGGCCGCCGCAACCACCACCGTTCCCGCCACCGGCGCAACCTCGACCACCACGGCGCCCTCCACCACCGCCGCGGCAGCCGGGACGGCGTCCAGCGCCCAGTTCCGCACGGCCAGGGTGCGGCTGGTCAGGGTGGCCATGCTCGAGCAGCCGGTGGCCATGGCGGTGCGACCGGGTGAGCGGACCCTCTACCTGGTCGAGCAGGTCGGGCGGGTGCGGGCGGTCCGCGGCGGCAGGCTCGACCCGACCCCGGTGGTCGACATCTCCGCGCAGGTCACCGCCGGCGGTGAGCAGGGGCTGCTCGGTCTGGCCTTCTCGCCCGACGGCCGCTACCTGTACCTCCACTACACCGACCGGGCCGGCGACCACCAGATCAGCGAGCTGACCATGCGCGGCCGGCGGGCCGACCCGGGCTCGCAGCGGTCGGTGCTCCGGATCGACGACCCGTTCGGCAACCACAACGGCGGCCAGCTCGCCTTCGGCCCCGACCGCCGCCTCTACATCGGCTTCGGCGACGGTGGTGGTGGCGGCGACCCCCAGGGCAACGGGCAGTCGCTCGGCAGCCTGCTCGGCAAGATTCTCAGGATCGACCCGCGGCCGGCCGGGGACCGTCCCTACCGCATCCCCGCCGACAACCCGTTCGTCGATCGTGACGGCGCCCGCCCCGAGATCTGGGACTACGGACTGCGCAACCCGTGGCGCTTCTCGTTCGATCCTGCGACCGGCGATCTGTGGATCGGCGACGTCGGCCAGAATGCCTGGGAGGAGGTCGACCGCGAGCCCGCCGGCTCGGGGGGCCGCAACTACGGCTGGAACCGGCGCGAGGGCAGGCACGCGTACGCGGGCGGCGAGCGACCGGCGGGCGCCATCGACCCGTTGATCGAATACGGGCGGGCCGGTGGGGCCTGCACGGTGATCGGCGGCTCCGTCTACCGGGGCCAGCGGGTCCGCGGGCTCCGGGGCGCCTACCTATATGGCGACTACTGCGCCGGCTGGGTCAAGGCGGCAAGGGTTCGCGCCGGGAAGGTGGCCGAGGAGCGCGACCTCGGCCTGGACGTGCCCGGCCTGAGCTCGTTCGGGGTCGACACCGACGGCGAGCTGTACGCCCTGTCGCTCGGCGGGGCCGTATATCGCATCGCCCCCGGCTGACACCCGGGCCCGCCTAGCTGGGCTGGGTCAGCAGCAGGGCGGCGCCCATGGCCCCGGCGTAGTCGCCGAGGTCGCCCAGGCGGACCTGGATCTGGGACGGCGGGATGAACAGGTGGGGGATCATCGCCGTCTCGATCCGGCGGACGAACGGCTCGCCCAGCTTGTCGCCGAGCCCGCCGCCGATCAGCACCGCCTCGACGTCGACCAGGTTGACCGCGGAGGCGATGGCCGCGCCGAGGGCCTCGACCGCCCGGTCGATCAGCTCGTGGGCCAGCGGGTCGCCCGCGTCCAGGGCGGCCTTCCACACGCCGCTGCTCATCCGGGTCCGCCGCAGGCGCTGCTGGATGGCCAGCAGCTCGGTCGGGCGCCCGGCGGCCGCGGCCGCCCGGGCCGCCCGCTCGAGGGCGTTCCGGCCCGCGTAGGCCTCCATGCAGCCCCGCCGGCCGCATGGGCACAGCTCGCCGCCCTCGACCACCACCATATGGCCGATCTCACCGGCCGCCCCGTGGGCCCCGCCGCGCAGCTTCCCGCCGAGGATCAGGGCGACCCCGACCCCTGAGCCGGCGAACACCACCAGCAGGTCGTCGAACCCCCGCCCGGCTCCGAGCCGGTGCTCGGCCAGGGTGGCGACGACCACGTCGTTGCCGACCAGCACCCGCTTGACCCCGAGGGCGTCGGCGACCATCGCCCCCAGCGGCACCGGCTCGCCGAACCCCGGCAGGTTGGCCGCCCCGAACAGGTCACCGGTCACCGGGTCCAGCCGTCCTGGTGAGCCGATCCCGACCCCGGCCAGCTTGCCCACCGGGACCTTGGCGGCCTTGGCCGCCGCCTTGACCACGCCGGCGATCTCGGCCACCACCGCCGCCGGCCCACCCTCGACCGGCGTCCTGCCCCTGGCCTCGCCGACCCGATTGCCGTCCTGGTCGACGACCACACCCTGGACCTTGGTCCCCCCAAGGTCGACCCCTGCCGAACGCATGCACCGGATGATGCCAGCATCCTCCTAAAGATGGAGAGCGATATCGGCGCTGTGGCCGACGAATTCCCTTGCCAAGGTCGCGTAGGCTCGCTCACGAGACCAAGCAAGAGGACGAGAAGGAGAGATCGAACCCATGACTGCTGCCATCGCGCCCGGCGACGCCCAGGAGACGCTGGCCGCGCGCGCCGTCCAGGTCACCAAGGTCTACGGGCAGGGCCAGACCGAGGTGCGGGCCCTCGACAACGTCTCGGTCGAGCTCCCGAGCGGACGCTTCACCGCCATCATGGGGCCGTCGGGGTCGGGCAAGTCGACCCTCATGCACTGCCTGGCCGGCCTGGACCGGATCACCTCCGGCCAGATCTTCATCGGTGACGTCGAGCTCAGCAAGCTGTCGGAGAAGCAGCTCACCCTGCTCCGGCGGGACAAGGTCGGCTTCGTGTTCCAGGCCTTCAACCTGCTCCCGACCCTGACCGCGGCCGAGAACGTCGAGCTGCCCCTGGCCATCGCCGGCCGCAAGCCGGACCGGGCCTGGGTGGACCGGGTGATCGACGCGGTCGGGCTGCGCGAGCGTCTCGGCCACAAGCCGGCCGAGCTGTCCGGCGGCCAGCAGCAGCGGGTGGCCGCGGCCAGGGCGCTGGCCTCCAAGCCGGCGATCGTGTTCGCCGACGAGCCCACCGGCAACCTCGACTCGGCCTCCTCGACCGAGCTGCTCGGCTTCATGCGCCGCTCGGTCGACGAGTACGGCCAGACGATCGTCATGGTCACCCACGACCCCGGCGCGGCCAGCTTCTCCGACCACGTGCTGTTCCTGACCGACGGCCGCATCGTCGACGAGATGGCCAACCCGACCGCCGAGAAGGTGCTCGACCTCATGAAGAAGCTGGGGGGCTGAGCAGGCGATGCGCAAGGCGACGCTCAAGGGCCTGCTGGCCCACAAGTTCCGCCTGGCCGCGACCGCCCTGGCCATCGTGCTCGGGGTCAGCTTCGTGGCCGGCACTTTCGTGCTCACCGACACCATCAACGCCACCTTCACCAACCTGTTCGACGAGGTCACCCAGGGCATCGACGTCGCCGTCCGCTCCAAGGAGGCGTTCAGCTCCCAGGGCACCGAGGTCCGCGACCCGATCCCGGCGACCGTGCTCGACGGGGTGAAGGCCGTCGACGGGGTCGAGGTGGCCGAGGGCAGCGTCACCGGGTTCGCTCAGTTCATCGACAAGAACGGCAAGGCGGTGACCACCGGCGGCGCCCCGACCCTCGGCGTCTCGGTCAGCTCGGCCCCCGAGCTCCAGGCCGGCACCACCCTCCGCGAAGGGCGGCTGCCCACTGGTCCCGACGAGATGGTGGTCGACGCCCAGACGGCCGAGAAGCACGGCTTCAAGGTCGGCGACCGGGTCAAGGTCCTGCTGCAGGGCCCGGCCCGGACCTTCACGGTCAGCGGCATCATCGGCTTCGGCTCGGCTGGCAACCTCGGCGGGGCCACCCTGGCCGGCTTCACCCTGCCCACCGCCCAGGAGGTGCTCAACCGCGAGGGCCGCTTCGACGAGATCGACGTGGTCGCGGCCGAGGGTTTCACCCCCGAGCAGCTCCGCGACCGGGTCAGGGCCACCCTCGACCCGAGGTACGAGGCCCTCACCGGCGAGGAGCTGTCCGCCGACGCGGCCAGGGCGATCAACGACAGCTTCGGCCGCTTCCTGTCGACCGCGCTGCTGTCCTTCGCCTTCGTGGCCCTGCTGGTCGGGGCGTTCCTGATCTTCAACACCTTCACCATCATCGTCGCCCAGCGCACCCGCGAGCTGGCCCTGCTGCGCTGCCTTGGGGCCAGCCGCCGCCAGGTGATGGGCTCGGTGCTGCTGGAGTCGCTGGTGGTGGCCGTGGTCGCCTCGCTGGTCGGCCTCGGCCTCGGGGTGCTGATCGCCAACGGCCTGAAGGCGCTGCTCACCGGGATCCTCAACTTCGACCTGCCGACCACCGGCACCGTGTTCCTGTGGCGCACGGTGATCGTGTCGCTGGCCGTCGGCATCGTCGTGACGATGCTGGCGGCGCTGATGCCGGCGCTCAAGGCGACCCGGGTGCCGCCCGTGGCCGCCCTCCAGCCCGAGACGGCGTTCGCGCCCACCGGCTTCCGCAAGCGCCGCATCGTGCTCGGCCTGCTCGTCACCGCGGTCGGGGTCGCGCTGCTGCTGGCCGGCCTGTTCCAGGACCAGGGCAACCGGCTGGTCAACGTCGCCTCGGGCGCGGTGATCGTGTTCTTCGGCGTGGCCGTCCTGAGCCCGCTGATCGCCAGGCCGCTGGCCCGGCTGATCGGCTGGCCGTTCGCCAAGGCGTTCCGGCTGCCCGGCAACCTGGCCCGCCAGAACGCCATGCGCAACCCGCGCCGCACCGCCTCGACGGCGGCGGCCCTGATGATCGGGCTGGCCCTGGTCGCCTTCGTGAGCATCTTCGCTGCCTCCATCAAGGCCTCGACGACCAAGATCCTCGACCGGACGATCGCGGCCGACTACATCCTCAACACCGACACCTTCACGCCGTTCAGCCCCGAGCTGGCCGAGCGCCTGGCCGACCAGCCGGAGCTGGAGGCGGTGGTCGGGGTCCGCACCGGCGCCTTCAAGCTGGACGGCGCCACCAAGCAGCTGGCAGGGATCGACCCGGTGGCCTACGACCGGGTCGTCAAGTCCGAGGTGACCTCCGGGAGCTTCGCCGACCTGGCCAGCGGCGGCCTGGCCGTCAAGGAGGACGTGGCCAAGGCCAACGGCTGGAGGGTCGGGGAGCTGGTGGCCCTCCAGTTCCCGCGCGGCGGCACCCAACAGGTCCCGGTGAAGGCGATCTACAAGGACAACAGCGTCAACGGCGACTACCTGCTGGCCCTGTCCGACTACCAGCGGTTCTACGCCGACCAGGCCGACACCCAGATCCTGGTCCAGGCCCGCCCCGGGACCGCCCCGGACGCCTCGCGGGCGGCGATCGACCGGGTGGTGACCGAGTTCCCCAACGTCACCGTCCGCGACCAGGCCGAGTACAAGGCCGAGACGGCCAAGCAGATCGACCAGGTCGTCAACCTGTTCTTCGCGCTGCTCGCCCTGGCCGTGCTCATCGCCCTGTTCGGCATCGTGAACACCCTCGGCCTGTCGATCTTCGAGCGCATCCGCGAGCTCGGCCTGCTGCGCGCGGTCGGGGCCACCCGCGGGCAGCTCCGCGCGATGATCCGCTGGGAGGCGGTCATCATCGCCGTCCTCGGGGCCGTCCTCGGCCTGGCCATCGGCGTGTTCTTCGGCTGGACGATCGTGCGGGCCCTGCGCAGCATCGGCATCACCGAGTTCGCCCTGCCCGTCGGCCAGCTGGTCATCTTCGTGGTGTTCGCGGCCCTCGCCGGCATCCTGGCCGCGGTCCTGCCGGGCCGCCGGGCCGCCAAGGTCGACGTGCTCAGGGCGATCACCACGGAGTAGCGTTCGGGCATGCGAAGCGAGTACGCCAGGGGGGGTCTGGCCGAGGCCGACGTCGACGCCGACCCGGTGGTGCAGTTCGGACGCTGGTTCGAGCAGGCCGAGTCGGCCGGCCTGCTCGAACCGACCGCGATGACCCTTGCCACCTCGACCCCGGACGGCCACCCGTCGGCCCGCATGGTCCTGCTCCGGGGCTTCGACGAGCGTGGCTTCTGCTTCTACACCAGCTACGAGAGCCGAAAGGGCGGCGAGCTGGCCGCCAACCCGCGGGCGGCCCTGGTGTTCTGGTGGGGCGAGCTGGAGCGCCAGGTCCGGATCGAGGGCCGGGTCGAGCGGACCAGCCGGTCCGAGAGCGAGGCCTACTTCCACTCGCGCCCGCCGGGCAGCCAGCTCAGCGCCGCCGCCTCCCCCCAGAGCCAGG
>DATHIG010000461.1:0-3474 GCA_035490035.1 Actinomycetes bacterium | reverse complement strand
CCGCCGATGGCGCTGCATGGCAGTCCCGCTGGCCACCCAGGCCTGGGCGGCGTGCTCATCCAGCACCGACAACGCGATGTTGGCCAGCAGCGGCGACAAGATCCCGCCTTGCGGGGTGCCGGTGCTGGTGTCCCGCTCGACCCCATCCTCGCTGAGGATGGCTGCCTTGCAGAACGCCTTGACCAACGCCAGCACGCGCCTGTCTCCGATTCGCTGCCGCAGCCGCACCATGAGCGCGCTGTGGTCGATCTCGTCGAAGCAGGCCGTGATGTCGCCTTCCAGCACCCACTCATACCCATGGGTGGCCAGAAGGTGGATCTCGGCAATGGCGTCCTGGGCGCGGCGGCCGGGGCGGAACCCGTAGGAGCACGGGTGGAAGTCCGCCTCGAAGATCGGCTCCAGCACCAGCTTGAGCGCGGCCTGGACCACCCGGTCCCGGATGGTCGCGATCGGAAGCCGGCGCTGCTTGCCGCCGGGCTTTGGGATCAGCCGCTCCCGCACCGGCAACGGCACAAACCTCCTGGCCTTCAGGTCGGCCCGGAGCTCGGCGAGGAACGCCTCCTCGCCCCGCACGGCCGTGATGTAGTAGGCCGTCTGGCCATCTACCCCGGCCGAGCGGGCGCCCTTGTTGCCCTTGACCCGGCGCCACCCAACCAGCAGGAACGCCGGATCACAGACGAGGTTGTAGAGGTCGCAGAACCGACGCGCCTGCTCGTCGGTTGCCCATTGGTGCAGCTTGGTCTGGATCCCCAGTACCCGCGCCTCGGCTTGTTCCGCCGTGGGCCACGGTGCGTCGGTATTCACCGGCGTCCTCCTGGCATGCCAGCTCCCCTGCTGCGGACTCGCTGCCGCCCTTGGCCATGTGGCCGGCTTTCCCGACCTCGGACTACTACGGCGGCTCCGTCCCGTCCCATGACCCTCAGCCGACGACGGGCCTGCCCGCCACCGGCCTGGACAGCCGGCGGGGAGGGCGGTCGCAGGACGGTTCCCACGTTCACCATCAACCGGTCGACGGGGTCGGTGCCCAGCTATTCCCCGGCAGCCTCGCCACGGGTACGCCGCAGACCTTCCCCGTGGCCTCCTGGCCGGCAACCTCAACCGGCGTCCGAGTCGCCCTCCCATGCTGCTGGTAGGGCGTGCGCTGCTGCCCGGCCCCGATCCGCCAGATTTCGAGCCGGTTTCTCTCTTGCGGGGGTTCCACCACTGGTTCCTGCAATACGTACACCTTCCCGTCTTGCTTGCCGGGCCCGGGCCGTCTGGCAGTGCCGACCCGTCCCGTCGTTGTCGGGGCTGCTCCCACCCTCCCCTGCGCCTCCAGGGTCAGGCTGCCCCCAGCTTCACCGGGCTGCTGCGACAACCCAGCGGTGGGCCTTCCATCCCACCCGGTCAAATGGCGCCTCGTGGCGCACGAGTTCGTAGAGAAAGTTCTCACGCGAAGCTCACCAGCACGGACACGACGGAGTGGAACGCTGGCATGCTGCTCGGTCACCCGCGTCCCGCTCCCCAACTGTGCTGGTCGAGCTGCCTACTGGTGCTGGTTCCTCGTCGTCCTGGTCGTGCTCGCCGTCGCCAACGGAGGCTCGGCCCCAGCTCCTCAGCGACGACCTCGATGGTGGACCCGCCGCTGGGGTCGCCGAGGTAGAGCCCGCAGGCGTAAGCCAGCCCTGGAGGTATGTACCTTTGACCCTTTATGGTTGGGGCTGCCGAGCTTCAGGCCCCTTCGCCAGTGCTCGCTCTGAACGAATGCTCGTTGGCCCATGACGACCAGTTCCTAGAGCGACAAGGAGGCAGAGACATGCGTCGCTTGATCCGTCGTTCCGTCGCCGTCGCGGTCGTATCGATCGCCATCTCGATGTTCGTCTCGGCGGTTCCGGCGGCACAAGCCGCCCCCGTGAACTGCGTCAACCAGACGCACCAAGGCGCTTGCTGGGAGTTCGTGTGGGTCAACGGCGTCGAGGTGAGGATGACCTTCCCCCAGGCCGGATACCCGATCTCCCCCATCCCGAACGCCAAGGTGCAGAACTTCTATGTGATCGCGCCGCAGACGGCCACGCCGCAGGGCGATATCCCGCCGATCCACGATCACACGATCCAAGCCGCGCCTGGGGACCCCGGCTGGACGCCGTTCATGCACGGCTACTTCGTGCTCTGCAGCGCCGAAGGGCTCACGAGCGGCGCCTGCGTGGCCACGCCCACCGAATTCCCTGGCGTTGGAACCCTGCCGCTCGCGAAGAGCGTGAACGGCGAGCCGCTGACATCTGCCGAGACGATCGAGGCAGGCATCGACGCGGGCCTGCTCGTTGCGGTCGATACGGGCGCGGTGTTCATCGGGACCGTCAGCCCTGCGAGGTAGCTAAGCGGCCTCGGCATTACGGACGAGAGGACAGACCTGCAGATGTAGGGCTGCCAGGGGGACTGCCAAAGGCGGCTTCCTCGCCAGCGGACCGACATCCGCAGGCTTCGCGGCAGGGAAGGACGGCATGAACTACCGGAGGATCGCGACCTTCACAGGGTGGTTGTGGATCATCACCTTCGTGACGTCGATCCCCGCGCGATTGTTCTTCTACGCTCCGGTGCTCGACAACGAAGGCAACTACGTCACGGGCGCGGGATCTGATGCCCAGAGGCTCATCGCGATCGGGGCATTGCTGGAGCTGCTCCTCATCATCTCGAACGTCGGGACGGCCGTGGTGCCGTACTCAATCCACAAGCGCGTGCACGAAGCCGGCGCCGTCGCCTATGTGACGGCGCGCCTGGTGGAGTGCACCTTCATCGCGATCGGCATCGTCTGCATGCTCGCCATCTCCAGCCTCCGCCAGGACGCGCCCAGCGGGACCAACGCCGCGGTCGGGCAGGGCATCTTCGCGGTCTATGAGTGGACGTTCCGGATCGGGCCGGGCGTCTTCGCCGGCATCGGGAACGGCCTGATCCTGGGGTGGCTCATGTACCGATCCGGCTTGGTGCCCCCCCGCCTTGCCCTGTTCGGGCTGGTCGGTGGGCCGCTGGTCAGCATCGTGGGCGCCCTGGTCATCTTGGACGCCATCCCGGCCGATGGCCCGCACCAGGTGCTGGTGGCCCCGGAGTTCATTTGGGAGCTGGGGATCGGCATCTATCTCATCGTCAAGGGCTACCGGACCTCGTCTCCGGCCCTCGCAGGGACCCAGGACGCCGCAGCGGTCTAGCCCGGCTTCGCCTGAACGCAGCCTGCCAGCGCAGGAACCGCGGGCGACCGCTCGTCGCCTCGCTGGTCGAGCTGGCTACCGGTCCTGGCTCTGCGTCGACCTGGTCGCCGTCGCCCACCGCAGGCTTGGCCCCAGCTCCTCGGCCGCGGCCTCGACCACGCAACGATCAACGCCTTGACCCGCGCCGCCCCAGGCGTGTTCTCGATGCAACACGGCCTCCTCCCCGAGGAGGGCTCCCCGCGCGCCTTCTCGCCTACGGTGTTGAGCCGTCCTGCATCGCCTGCATGTTCTT
>DATHIG010000460.1:0-3256 GCA_035490035.1 Actinomycetes bacterium | reverse complement strand
CCAGGCGTCGAGAACCTGGCCGATGGCGGCGCTTCGGAGCTGGATGTTGGCCAGGCCGCTCAACTGGGCGCTGTAGCTCTGGTTCCAGGAGCGGGTCACCTCGGCGAGTTGGGCGCTGTAGCTCCGGTCCCAGGCGCGCATGGCCTGGCCGATGGCGTCCACGCTTGTGTGGACTTCACGCCATCGCGCCTCGGCGACTCCAATGTCTCGCATGGTGATCGACATGCCGCGGAGGATACCAGGGCAGAGGCCGTGGGCACGTGGAGGGCACGCGGCTGAACGTGCCCTCGGTCGGAGGCATTGGAACGGGGTACGCAGGCTTCTGACCTGCCGGTCCGGGTGGAGCGGGCGAAGGGAATCGAACCCTCACCGCGAGCTTGGGAAGCTCGAGTTCTACCATTGAACTACGCCCGCAGGAGGGGTGATTCTAGTCGGGCGGTCTGAGCTGGGGCAACGAGGTCGTGGCAGAATGCCCGCCGAGCAGCCTTTGTCTTGGGAGTCCATAGGTGATCCTGTCCGACCGTAGCCTGCGGGAGGCGATCGCGGCCGGCCGGCTGGTGGTCGACCCGCTTGACGACGACGCCATCCAGCCGTCGAGTATCGACGTCCGGCTGGACAACCGCTTCCGCGTCTTCTACACCGCCCGCCATCCGTACATCGACGTCAAGCAGCCGATGGATGACCTGACCGAGTTGGTCGAGGTCAAGCCCGACGCCGCCTTCATCCTGCATCCAGGGGAGTTCGTGCTCGGGTCGTCGCTCGAGCAGGTCGGCATCCCGGCCGACCTGGCGGCCAGGCTGGAGGGGAAGGCGCTGGCCCTCGACACTCCCGTCCCGACGCCACTTGGCTGGAGGACGATGGAACAGCTCCGGGTGGGCGACCAGGTGTTCGACGAGCAGGGCCTGCCCTGTGCAGTGGTGAGAGCGACCGAGGCGATGATCGGCAGGCCGTGCCGGCAGGTCGTGTTCTCTGACGGATCGGTCATCGTCGCCGACGACCGCCACCTGTGGCGAACCTGCACCAAGGCCGGGCGGGAACATGGCCGACGACGAACCAGCCTGGTGACAACCGCACAGCTTGCCGAGAGCCTGTATGTGCGGGGCGAGTACAACCACCAGGTTGCGCTCGCCGGCCCGGCGCGGTACCCGAGCAAGCCGCTTCCGATCGACCCGTATGTCCTGGGCGTCTGGCTCGGCGACGGGACGGATACCAACTCCGAGATCACCTGCGCCGACGAGGCGATCCTGGAGGAGATCTCCAGGGCCGGCTACGCCGTCGAACGCCGGCCCGGCCCCGTTCAGTATCGGATCGGTGGAACCGGTCACACAGGAGCTGCACGAACAGGGCGATCCGCGAGGAATGACTCGCTCTCCAGCACCCTCCGCAGCCTCGACCTGCTGGGGAACAAGCACGTACCAGCGGACTACCTGGTCGCCAGCCAGTCTCAGAGGATCTCGCTGCTCCAGGGACTCATGGACAGCGACGGGTACGTCGACACGCGAGGACGCTGCGAGTTCACGAGCACAAGGGAGTGCCTTGCTGACGCTGTCGTGGAGCTGGCGGCCGGCCTTGGCCTTCGGCCGGTGAAATCCAAGAGGCAGGCCACCTTCCGCGGAGTCGACTGTGGACCTGCGTACCTGGTCAAGTTCTCACCCGACCGCCCCGTGTTTCGGCTCCCACGCAAGCTTGGACGCCAACGGCTCGCAGGAGACCATCACCTCTTCCGCGCTGTCGTCGACGTGCGCGAGGCGGAGAGCGTGCCGGTCCGCTGCATTCAAGTGAGCGCTCCGAGTGGGTTGTTCGTTGTGGGTCGGACATTCATCCCGACGCACAACTCGTCCCTGGGCCGGCTGGGGCTGATGACCCACTCGACGGCCGGGTTCCTCGACCCAGGCTTCCATGGGCACGTGACGCTGGAGCTGTCCAACGTCGCCAATCTTCCGATCACGCTCTACCCCGGGATGCGGATTGGGCAGATCGCGGTGTTCCAGCTGACCACCGCGGCGGAGCGGCCCTACGGGTCGCGGGGTGTCGGGTCGAAGTACCAGGGACAGCGGGGCCCGACCCCGTCCCGGTACTGGGAGAACTTCCGGTCGCCCTGACCCTGGGTCATCGCGCACACGAGGACTGTGGATTGTCGAAGCTGCCATCAACATCCATCGAACCCACCACAGCGGAAGGGGCCGGTCCCCCGACGTCGGAGGGGGCGTCGCTGGAGGAGCCACAGGAGGCCCGCCAGGACTGGTGGCGACGGCTGCGGCGGCGACTGCGCCCCGGCGTGCAGCCGCTGTTCCTGCTCGCCTTCCTCGGACTCGCCGGCTGGATGTTCGCCCCGTCCTGGTCGTCGCCGACGACCACGACCCTGGAGGGTGGGAACGGGGACACGGCGATCTTCGTGTGGTTCCTGCGCTGGGTGCCGTTCGCGCTCGAGCACGGGCACGACCTGCTGGTCAGCCATCACCTCAACTACCCCGACGGCGTGAACCTGATGTGGAACACCTCGCTGCCGCTGCCCGGGCTGGTGCTGGCCCCGGTCACCACCATCTGGGGGCCGGTGCTGAGCTTCAACATCCTGCTGGTGCTGGCCTACGGGCTCTCGGCCTGGTGCGCCTACCTGGCCATCCGGCGCTTCGCCCCCGCGCACCTGGCGGCGGCGGTGGGCGGGCTGGTGTACGGCTTCTCCCCGGCGATCCGGGTCCAGTCGCACCACCTGCACATGTCGCTGGCCTTTCTGGTCCCGCTGATGCTGCTCGGGCTGCACGAGGCGCTTGTCCGCCAGCGCCGCTCGCCCTGGCTGGTCGGAGCCGGCCTCGGCGCGATGGCCGGCTGCCAGCTCCTGATCGGCGAGGAGCTGCTGGCCATGACCGCCCTGCTCGGGTTCGCCATGTTCCTGCTGCTGGTCCTGTCGAACCTGCGCCGCCTGCGGGACCGGTGGGCCTACGCCGCCAAGGCCTTCGGGGCCGCCCTCGTGCTGCTGGCGGCGATCGTCGTCTGGCCACTGTCGGTGCAGTTCACCGGTCCGCAACGGATCCACGGTGACATCCAGAAGACCAACTACTCCAACGACCTGCAGGGCTTCATCCTGCCGGGGTGGCCCCAGGCGCTGTCGCACGACGGCGCCGCCGAGCTGGTCGCGGGCTTCGCCGGCGGCAACTCTGCCTACCTGGGGCTGCCGCTGGTGCTGGTCCTGGTCGTTCTCGCGGTGCGCTGGCGGTCGAGCGGGGTCGTCCGGGTCGGGCTGGCCCTCATGGTGGTC
>DATHIG010000459.1:0-3013 GCA_035490035.1 Actinomycetes bacterium | reverse complement strand
CTCGCGCCGCTGGCGGATTGTCGTGGTCGCCAGCGTGGCCGGTACGGCGATGAATGTGGTTGGTTGGTGCCTGTCGCCGGACCCGATGACCCAGACCCTCCGGCCCGTCGCCAAGCCGTTCGCGCTGGATGGCTGGGCCGGCTCGGCCGCCACCGTGGTGCACTGGGTCGGCTGGGTGATGACCTTCGCCAGCATCCCGGCCGCGGCCGTCTGCCTGGTGCTGCGCTTTCGGGCGTCTCGCGGGATCGAGCGCCAGCAGCTGCGCTGGGTCGCCGCCGGCGCCACCGCCGCCGTGGTCGGGCCGCTGCTCCTGATCCCGCTCGAGGCCTTCGGGCTCCTGCCCACCGTGGATGCCTTCTCCTGGCCGCTGCTGCTGTCGGTCCCGGTGGCGATCGCGGTGGCGGTGCTGCGCTACCGGCTGTGGGACCTGGACCGGCTGGTCAGCCGCACCGTGACCTACGCCCTGGTCACCGCCCTGCTGGTGCTGCCCTATCTCGTCATCGTGCTGGCCGCGACACAACTGATCGAGGGTTCCGGCAGCCTGGCGGTGGCCGCAGCCACCCTTGCCGCCGCGGCCGCCTTCTCGCCGCTGCGCCGCCGGGTCCAGGACCTGGTCGACCGGCGCTTCAACCGTCGCCGCTACGACGCCGCCCGCACGGTGGACGCCTTCGCGGTCCGGCTGCGCGAGCAGGTCGACCTGGACGCCCTGCACGCCGAGCTGCTGGGCGTGGTCGACCAGACCATGCAGCCGACCCAGGCGTCATTGTGGCTGCGGCCGGCGGCTGACCCGCGGCCGCGGTAGGCACAACCGGCCCTCGAGCGGCTCGGTCAGGGCTCGGCCTTGTTGCCCAGCTCCTCGAACAACGTGATCTGCAGCTCCGCCGGCGCCGAAAGCCGCGAATTGAGCGACTGCCACGGAGTCACGGTCGGTCCCGCAATCAACTCGGCACCGCCCTCGACCAGGTCACCGGTCACGCCGTCGGCGTCGGTCACCTCGAACGCAACCCGCAGCCGAGGACTCACCCGCCGGCCCACCTCGACGGCGTCGATCATCGCGACCTGGGCAGGATTCGCAAGCTCCAAGGTGGCTCGCCCCATGTCGAGGATGGTCACCTTCTCACCCTGGCCGCCCTCAACGCCAAGCTCCTCGGGAACACCCAGTACGTCTCGATAGAAGGCAACAGCCTGTTCGTAGTCGGGCGCCTCGACCACCAGTCGCATCTGCAACACCCGACCGGCCGTGGTCCGCTCATCCATTCCGCAACTCCTCCCCCAGCAGCACGAGCGCGGCGGCGTCCATGGTCAGCTCCCCGGTGGCGCCGGGGCGCCCGCCGGGGGTTCCCCGGACCCTTCCGGCGGTCGCAGGCGCAGCCCCTGCATGCCACCGTCCACGGCCAGGGCCGTGCCGACGATCGAGCCGGCCAGCGGGCTCGCCAGGTAGGCGATGGCGGCCGCCACCTCATCGGCCGAGACCAGCCGCCCGGTCGGCTGCCTGGCCCGCAGCGCCGCAAGCTCGGCCCGTGGATCCGGGGTCGAGTCCAGCAGCCGCCGCACCCACGGCGTGTCGGCCGTGCCAGGGTTCACGCAGTTGACGCGGATGCCCTCGCGCACATGGTCGGCGGCCATCGCCAGCGTGAGCGAGAGCACCGCCCCCTTGGTGGCGCCGTACAGGGCGCGCTGGGGCAGCCCGGCGGTGGCCGCGATCGAGCAGGTGTTGACGACCGCCGCGTGCGCGGAGCGCCGCAGGTGGGGCAGGGCCGCCCTGGTCGTCCGGACCATCCCGAGGAGGTTGACGTCGAGCACCCGCCACCACTCGTCGTACGGGTTGTCCTCGACCGTCCCCTGCGCGCCGACACCGGCGTTGTTGACCAGCACGTCCAGCCCGCCCCAGCGCTCAACCACCGCGGACACGGCCGCCTGCACCGACGCCTCGTCGGTCACGTCGGCCACCAGGACCAGCGGCGGCTCGGCCCCCTCGACCGGCTCGCCGGCAGTGGCCGGATCCAGGTCGAGCGCGGCCACCCGCGCCCCGCGGGCGGCGAGCAGCCGGACGGTTGCCAGGCCGATGCCCGAGCCGCCGCCGGTGACCACCGTGACCAGACCGTCGAACTCTCTTGTCACCGCTGCCTCCTCGAGGGACCAGGCAGCGGCGAAGATAGGATCTTTGACGTTGCGATGTCCACCACACACGAGGGAGTCGCGTCATGGACTGGCAGCTCGAACTGGTGGTCGTTCCCGTCACCGACGTGGACCGGGCCAAGCGCTTCTACAGCGAGCAGGTCGGCTTCGTCGTCGACCACGACAGCCGCTTCGGCGACGAGCTGCGCATCGTGCAGCTGACACCGCCGGGGTCGGCGTGCTCCATCGCCGTTGGCACCGGGATCGTCGCCACGCCCCCGGGCTCGGTGGAGGGCATGCAGCTGGTGGTGCCCGACATCGAGGCCGCCCGGGCTGAGCTGGTCCAGCGGGGTGTGGAGGTCAGCGGGGTGCAGCACTACGACGGCGCCGTGCGGGTGGATGGCCGGGGCGGAGACTGGAACTCGTTCGTCTTCTTCAGCGATCCCGACGGCAACGGCTGGGTCGTGCAGGAACGCCCCGCCCGCGGGTAGGTCGGCGGATCGGGTCACGCAATCGACCGCCGCGCATCGGGACCCACCAGCGCCCGCTCCCCGGCGGGTGCGCCTCAAGGCGAATGGCCGGTGGCCCCTCGGTCGCGGAGCAGACGGGCCAGGTCGCCGACCGGGCCCAGGTGGCGGAGCTTGTCGGGGTTGAGGACCGAGCGCACGGTCTGGACCCGGCCGTCGGCGATCTCGAGGGAGAGCACGTTCACCAGGCGCCCATCGTGGTCGTAGGCCATCGCGCCTGGCTGACCGTTGACCTCCGCCGGCTGCAGGTGCACGCCGATGAGCCTGGCCCGCCGGGCCAGGCCGAGCAGGAAGCGCGCGACCCGCTGGGCGCCGTGGACCGGGGCGGCCAGGGCCGGGGCCTTGCCGCCGCCGTCGGCGTACATGAC